>NZ_DF968219.1:0-22406 GCF_001270025.1 Streptomyces azureus
CCCGGCACCCACCCACGCCTTGCCCGTCTGCCCGTACGTGGCCAAGTTCCTCAAGAAGCATATGGAGTTCGCCGACATCACCGAGCCGCGATCGCGGCCATCTCTCTGGGGGCGGAACAGAAACGCTCCTGGGTACAGCCGCGGTCCCGCTCGTCATGGCACTGGTCCCGGCATAGCGCCGACCCGGCGCTAGCGTCTCCTGCCGCGGTGGCGGCGGACCGCGTCGGTGTTGGCGCAGCGGGCGGAACAGCAGGCACGGTGGCCGTTGACCAGTCCCTGATCTCCCGGCACGCGGAGCCGGTGACGCGCGGACGACGGATCCGGTGCTCTCTCAGCACCCGTTCCCCTACTTCAGGCAGCCATGACTCACTGGCATCAAGGTTCACCAGCGCTACGGCCAGGTGAACCCCGACCATGTTGTCATGCTCAAACTGCACTCGACCATTGCAGGGCAGGGTTCCAGCCGGGGCCAGGGCTTGCCTCGCGGGGCGGACTACTGGCGGGCGTCGTAGCTCTCACGCGCCGCGAGTACTTCGGCGATGTGTGCCTCGGCCCAGTGGCCCAGCGCCTGGAGCGGGGCCTGCAGGGTGCGTCCCAGTGCGGTCAGTTCGTATTCGACCCGGGGCGGGACCTCGGCGAAGACGTGCCGGGTGACGATTCCGTCGCGTTCCAGGTCCCGGAGTGTCTCGGTGAGGACCTTCGCGCTGATGCCGTCGACGGCGGTGCGCAGGTCGCGGAAACGCATGCGGCCGGCGCTGAGGGCGATGACCACCATGGCCGTCCACTTGTTGGCGATGCGGGCGAGCGAGGTGCGGGAGGGGCAGGTCGCCGTCATGACATCGAAGGCCGGGTACTGTGACATACGTCACATCCCCTCATTGGTTACGTTGAGGTGACTAGTTACTGATGGTGAGTATAGGGCTTCAGCAGGCAGTACTCGACTGATCCCGACCGAGGAGAATTGATCATGGAGCCCACCACCACACTTGCCGTCGCCAACCGCTACGTCGACGCGGTGTCGGCCAAGGACTTCGCCGCGGTCGCGGGCATGTTCGCCGACGACATCGTCTGGAACCAGCCCGGTGCCCACCGCTTCTCCGGCAGCCACCGTGGCGTGGCGGCGGTGGGCGAGTTCCTCGGCGCCCAGATGGCCGTCACGGAGGGGACCTTCGACCTCGCGCTGACCGGCGCACCGATGATCAACGGTGATCTGGTCGCGATTCCCGTCCACTTCTCCGCCAAGCGTGACGGCAGGGAGATGTCGATGGACGGTGTGGACGTGCTGCGGGTCGCGGGCGACAAGATCGCGGAGGTGTGGCTCTTCTCCGCCGACCAGGAGGCCGAGGACGCCTTCTTCGGCGCCTGAGCCGACTGGCGTTCGGCCGCGCTCACGGCCGCGGCGACGGGGGCTCCCGCCCGGGTGTCGTCGAGCCGGGTGTCGAGCCGGCGCAGGGACCAGCTCGGCTCCGGGATGCGGTGGTGCGTCCTCGGGCGCACGTGGCAGTGGCGGCGACCTCGCTTCCAGTGCGGTGAGGCGGAGACCGAGCAGGTCGGGCCAGTGGTGGCAGACCGTGGCCCGGCCGATTCCGGCGCGGGCGGCCACTGCCGGGTGCGTGACACTCGTGTGTTCGCGGGGTTGCCGCTGCCTGTGGCGTGCTGCGCGCCGACTGGTCGCTTGCCGCGTGGGCTCGCTGGACGAGGCGTACGAGCGGGTCGTCTGGCGCATGACCAAGGTCCAGCGCCAGTTGGATCCCTCGGTCGACGGCGGGTCCTCGGCCGCAACGGCACGTACCTCGTCTTCCGCAAGTACCACTCCCACGTCACCGCCTGCAACGCGTTCCTGCACGACAACGCCCGCACGGAGCAGGAACGCGAACTGCTCGCGGCCAAGCTGATGGGCCGCCGCGCGGCGGCGCCCCACTGGCCCTGGCCCCGGAGCGCGACAACCCAGCCATCGGCGAGGACCCGAACCGCATCAACGACTTCGGCTACGCCTCCGATCCCCGGGGGCTGCGAGGCGTGGATGGCCGACTCCCACCCGGAGCTCATGCGGGCACTGCGCCACCGCGGGCTCGGCCACATCCACTCCGACCGGGGTCTGGCGCCCCGAGCCCTGCATGACCTGGAACGGGGCGTCGCCGAGGGCCGGTTCGTCGCCGTCGGCCCGATCGTCGCCCGGTCCGCGCTGGGCGGGTCCCTGCTGTCCCCGGTGGAGCTGAGGTTCGCCCGCCCCGAGCTCGACGCCGACGAGACGGTCGCCGGCCTGGCGGAGATGGTCCTGCGCATGCTGGGGCCCCCGGGACGACGCCTGCGACATCGCCCGTCACTCTCTGCCCGACCTGGCCTGACCCGGGGAGTGACGGTCTGAAGGGCACCGGGGCCGTGACTCAGCGGGCGTCGGTACACGGCTGCGGCTGGCGAAAGGCTGCGGTCACAGCCACCGGACCGTCCGCGTCACCCGGGTCACGACCGCCGCGTAGCCGATGCCGACGACGAGGGAGGCGAACAGGGCGGTGAGCGGGAAGTCCTCCTGGAGGTAGGGGTAGACCTGGTAGTGCGTCAGGTAGATGTAGAGGGAACCGCTCGCCAGGACGCCGGCGAGTGCGTTGAGCGGCCTGAGGCTGGGCAGGGTCGGTACCCAGATCAGCAGCGCCAGGCCGACGATCACGAGGGTCGTGCGCAGGGGCTGGTCCTGGAACAGGCCGGGCAGGGCGAGCAGCAGCAACGCCGTCAGCAGCACTCGTCGACGTACGGTCTCGGCCCGCGCCGCCGCCCACCCCAGGGTGAACAGCCAGAAGACCACCGTGGGGCTCAGTTGCGGACGGGCGGAGGCCAGGCCCAGCAGGTCGTAGCGGCCGACCAGTGCGACGGCCGTGAGCGCCAGCGGCAGGCCGAACGCGCACCGCCGCTCCAGCCGGTCCAGCAGCGGCACGGCCAGGAGGGCGGCGAGGGCGACGAGGAAGTAGACCAGGGCCTCCACGAACCAGTAGGCCCAGTCGAACCGGTCGTTCCCCTGGTCGATCAGGCTGTTGAGCAGCACCGCGTTGGCCGGGTCGTAGAAGTCGGTCAGGAGCACCGCGCCGGTGATCCACACCATGCTCGGTACCGCGATGCGGGCGATGCTGCGCCCCATGTGCCGCAGACGTTCGCGGTGTTCGGCGCCCGTCAGCTGGAAGCGGGCGAAGTTGTACCCGGCGACACACATGAGGATGTGGGCGAAGCCCTTGATCTCGAAGACCTGGACGTGCGAGCCGACGATGAGGACGATCCCGACGGCACGCAGGGCGATGCCGGTCTCCAGAGTGCGGCGGGTCCGCCAGGACCCCGGGGTGGTCCAGGAGCGTAGCGCCCCGCGCAGTCCCGGCGCCGGGCGACCCCGCCGCGGCTCGGGCCGCTCCTCCTGCCCTTTCGTTCGCTCCGACGCGGGTGCCGCCATGGCTCGCAGCTCGCGGATCGTTCTCCGATGCCAGTCGGTGGGCAGACGGCCCAGGGACTCCTCCAGGCGCAGCGACATCTCGACGTAGCACAGTGAGTCACCGCCCAGGCCGGCGAAGCTGCTGTCCTCGGTGACATCGGCGTGGTCGAGGATCTCCGCGTAGAGGTGGAGGAGATCCTGATCGGGCCCGGGTGGCGCCACCTCCGCGGGCCGCGTCAACCGCCGTACCGCCTCGTAGTCGGGCTTGCCCGTGGCCAGGCGGGGGAGTCGGTCGAGGACCCGGACCCGTACGGCGCGGGACGGGAGCCCGCACTCCTCCGCGACCAGCCGCCGGATCCGCGCCTGTTCCCCGGCCCGCCCGAGCGCGGCCACCGCGAGCGCCTCCCCGTCTCCCGCGCAGTACGCGGTGACCCCGTGCTCCTCCAGCAGCGACTCGACGCGCTGCGGGTCGATCCGCAGTCCCAGGATCTTCGCGAAGCGGCTGCGGCGGCCCACGATCTCGTACAGTCCGTCGGGCGCACGCCGGGCCAGGTCCCCGGTGCGCAGTTCTTCCACTGTGCGGCCGAGGGCGAGGTCGGCCGGGCTCTCGGCGTAACCGAGCATCACGTTCGGGCCGGAGTAGAGCAGTTCGCCGACATCGGGACCGTGGCCGTCCGTCGGCAGCAGCCGGAACGAGCCGCCGGGTATCGGTACGCCGACGGCCTCGGGGCGCTCCGCGGCGAGCTGCGGCGGGAGGTAGGCCATGCGGGCCGTGGCCTCGGTCTGGCCGTACATCACGAACAGCTGCCAGCCCGAGCGGCGACCCAACTCGGCGTAAGCGGCGACGCGTTCGGGGGCGAGCCGGCCCCCCGCCTGGGTGACGCGGCGCAGCCGCGGCAGCTCCATGTGCTCGAAGCCGATCCGGTCGAGCAGGTCGAAGGTGTACGGCACGCCGGCCAGCGAGGTGCCGCGTCCGGCACGGAACTCGTCCCAGAAGGCCGCCTCGGACACCGACCGCTCGGTGAGGATCAGCCCGGCTCCGCGCAGCAGATGGCTGTGGATGACGGACAGGCCGTAGCAGTAGTGCATGGGCAGCGTGGTGGCCGCCCGGTCGGTATCGTCGATGCCGAGGTACGTGGCGATGGACTCGGCGTTGGCCTGAAGGTTCTCGTGAGAGAGCCGCACCAGCTTGGGCGAGCCGGTGGAGCCGGAGGTGCTCAGCAGCAGGGCGAGGTCCGGGTGGAGGGCGTGGACGCCGGTGCGGTGGTTTTCGGCCAGGGTCCATGTCCCGTCGGCCTCCGGGCGCGCCACGACGGCGGGCGCGTATGCCTCCGTCAGCGAGCGGATCGTGCTCTCGTTGTCGCCGGGGACGAGCAGGACCGGGTGTCCGGCGGACAGGGCGGCCAGATACGTGACGAGCGGGTCGACGCGGTTGGCCCCGGCCAGCAGGACCAGCCGCCGGACGGACCCGAGGCGTTCGGCGGTGTCGGCGACCCGCTCGGCCAGCTCACGGTACGACAGCTCTCCCTCCGGCGTGATGAGCGCGACGCGGTCGCCGTAGGCCGCCAGTTCGCGCGCGAAGGGCACGCCGTTCGGTCGCAGAGGCCGAACAGGCCGCACGGGCAGCAGACGCACGGGGGACGGAGCCGGGAAGGGCTCGGAGGGGTGGAGCACGGGGCGCGCCCTTTCCGCGGCAACGTCCGCTTTCAGCACAGAACCCTTGACGTTTAGGTAACCCTTACCTTATTCATAGCAGGGTCATAATCAAGCCACAGAAGAATCACAAGTTCCGCTTCGCCCCGCTCTCCACCGACATGGCTGGCGGCGGCACCGAGGCGAACCCCGCAGGAAGGCACACACCATGCGACGCCCCTCGGTTCGCCGGATGACCGTGCTGGTCACGGCCACTCTGCTGCTCCCCGCACTCGCGGCGTGCGGCTCCGGCGACAAGGACGGCGGTGGCGAGGGCGAGGCTTCCGCCCTCGTCATCTACTCCGGCCGCAACGAGAAGCTCGTCAAGCCACTTCTGGACAAGTTGGAGAAGGCCGTCGGCACCGAGGTCGACGTTCGCTACGGCGACAGCGCGGAGCTCGCCGCCCAGATCCTGGAGGAGGGCGACCGCACCAAGGCCGGGCTGTTCTTCTCCCAGGACGCCGGAGCTCTGGGCGCCCTGTCCAAGGAGGGCATGCTGCGGAAGCTGCCTTCGGACACCCTCGACGAGGTCGACGAGGCCTACCGCGGCTCCGGCGGTGACTGGGTCGGTCTCTCGGGGCGCGTCCGCGTCATCGCGTACAACCCGGACCAGGTCGGCGAGGACGAGGTTCCCGACAGCGTCTTCGACGTCGTCAAGCCGCAGTGGAAGGGCAAGGTCGGTTTCGCGCCGACCAACGCCTCCTTCCAGGCCTTCGTCACCGGTATGCGCGTCCTGAAGGGCGACGACGCCACTCGCGAGTGGCTCGAGGAGCTCAAGGCGAACGGCGCCAAGACGTACGCCCACAACCTCGCCACCCTGGACGCCGTCGAGGCCGGCGAGGTCTCCCTCGGCCTGGTCAACCACTACTACTGGTACGAGCGGGTCGCCGAGAAGGGCGAGGACAAGGTCAACTCCAAGCTGCACTTCCTGCCCGGCGAGGACCCCGGCGCGCTGATCAACGTCGCCGGCGCGGGAATCCTCAAGGACAGCGGACAGAGCGAGACCGCCCAGAAGGCCGTGGACTACCTGCTGTCGAAGGAGGCGCAGACCTACTTCGCGGACAGGACGAAGGAGTACCCGCTGGCCGCGGGCGTCACCAGCAGCGTGGAGGACCTGCCCGCCTTCGAGTCGCTCGAGTCCCCCGACATCGACCTCGGCAAGCTGGAATCCCTCCAGGAGACGCTGGCCATGCTCCAGGACGTCGGACTGGTCTGACCCGCTGTGCCCACCTCGCCGTCCACCTCCAAGCGGGCGCGTACGCCATCCGGTACGCCAGGAAGAGTGCGCACGGCCGGCCGCAGGCCACCCCTGGTCCTGCTCGTCCCCGCCTGCGTGGCCGCACTCTTCGCCCTGCTGCCCCTCGGCTACCTCGCCGTCCGTGCCCTGGAACGCGGGCCGGCCTTCGCCTGGGACGTCGTCTCCGACGAACGCACCATGGGCCTCCTCGGCCGCAGCCTCGGGCTGACCGTCGTGGTCGTGGCCGCCTGCCTCGTCCTGGGGATCTCGCTGGCCTGGCTGACCGTGCGCACCGCACTGCCCGGAGCCCGCGTCTGGTCGGTGCTGGCCACGCTGCCGCTGGCCGTGCCCAGTTACGTCGCCGCGTTCGCCTGGCTGTCGGCCGAGCCGGGCCTCGCCGGATTCGGCGGCGCCGCCCTCGCCCTGACACTGGTCAGCTTCCCGTACGTCCATCTGCCGGTCGCCGCCGCCCTGCGGGGCATCGACCCGGCCCAGGAGGAGGTGGCGCGCTCCCTCGGGCACGGACCGCTGCGGACATTCCTCAGGGTCACGCTCCCGCAGCTGCGACCAGCGGCCGCGGGCGGGGCACTGCTCGTCGCGCTGTACGTGCTCTCCGACTTCGGCGCGGTGTCCCTGATGCGGTACGACACCTTCACCCGGGCCATCCACACCTCGTACCGCGCCTCCTTCGACCGGACCCCTGCCGCCGCCCTCAGCGTGGTGCTGGTCGTGTTGACCATCGTCCTGGTGGCCGCGGAGGCCCGCACGCGCGGACGCGCCGGGCACGCCAGGACCGGTACGGGTACCGCCCGCCCGGCTCTCCCGGTCGCCCTCGGCCGGTGGCGTCCGCTCGCCCTGCTGTGGTGCGGGGCGGTGGCGGCCGTGGCCGTCGCCTTCCCGCTGGGCACCCTCGGGTACTGGCTGGCCGTCGGCAGCTCGGCCGGCCGGGACCTCGGCGGCCTCGCGGAGACGGCCTGGGCGACGTTCTCCGTCGCGGCGGCGGGCGCCGGCCTCACCACGGTCCTCGCCCTGCCCGTCGGGGTGATCGCCGCGCGGTACCGGGGCCGCGGCGCCCGTCTGCTGGAGCAGGCGGCGTACGCGGGGCACGCGCTGCCCGGCATCACGGTCGCGCTCGCCCTGGTGTTCTTCGCCGTGCGCTACGCCTACCCGCTGTACCAGCAACTCCCGCTGCTCGTCTGCGCCTACGCCGTGCTGTTCCTGCCGGTGGCGGTGGCCGCCACCCGCGCGGCCGTGCTCCAGGCGCAGCCCGTCCTGGAGGACGTGGCCCGCTCACTCGGGCGGCGGCCGTGGCAGGTGCTGCGCGAGGTCACCGTGCCGTTGGCCGCCCCCGGTGTGGCCGCCGGGGCCGCGCTCACCTTCGTGGTCTGCATGAAGGAACTCCCGGCGACCCTGCTGCTGCGTCCCACCGGCATGGACACACTCGCCACGCGGCTGTGGACCGAGACCGGCGCCGGCTCCTTCGCGGCAGCCGCCCCGTACGCCGCCGCGCTGATCCTGCTGGCCGCCGTCCCCTCGTACCTCCTAGGCAGGCACCGGACATGAACGAACTGCACGTCGAAGGGCTCACCAAGTCCTACGGAGCCGGGGAGCCGATCCTGCGCGGACTCGAACTCACCGTCCCCGCAGGTACGTTGGCAGCGGTCCTCGGCCCTTCCGGCTGCGGCAAGACCACCATGCTGCGGGTCGTCGCCGGGTTCCTGCGCGCCGACGCGGGCACCGTCCGGCTGGGGGACCGCCTCCTGAACGGGGCCGGTGTCCACGTGCCGCCGGAGCGCCGCCGCATCGGCATCGTGCCTCAGGAGGGCGCCCTCTTCCCGCACCTGAGCGTGGCCCGCAACGTCGCCTTCGGCCTGACCCGTGCCGACCGCTGCGAACGGCGGCGTGCCACGGACGAGATGCTCGAACTGGTAGGCCTCACCGGATACGGCGACCGCATGCCGCACGAGCTGTCCGGCGGCCAGCAACAGCGCGTCGCCCTGGCCCGCGCACTCGCCCCGCGCCCCCAACTCGTGCTGCTCGACGAGCCGTTCAACGCCCTCGACAGCGCACTGCGGGCGGGAGTACGGGCGGACGTACGCTCCGCGCTGCGGGCCACCGGCGCCACGGCCGTGCTCGTCACCCACGACCAGCAGGAGGCCCTGTCCACCGCCGACCTCGTCGCCGTCGTACGGGACGGCCGGGTCGCCCAGTGCGCCACCCCCCAGGACCTCTACCGGCACCCGGCGGATCCCTGGGTCGCCGGCTTCGTCGGCGACGCCGTCCTGCTCCCCGGCACCGTCGACGTCGACTCCGGCGACACGGCCCGGACCGCCTTGGGCACGGTGCCCCTCGCCGCTCCGCCCGGCGGCCTGCGCGCCGGCACGGTCCTGCTCCGTCCGGAACAACTCCGCCTCACCGGCGAGGACTCCGTCGGCGCGGTCAGGGCAACGGTCACCGACGTCTCGTACTACGGCCACGACGCCATGGTCACCGTGGCTGTCGACGGCCACGACACCCCCATCGGCATCCGCGTGGCGGGCCCGATTCGCGTCCGCCCCGGGGAGGAGACGGGCGTCCGCGTCGAGGGCGAGGCGGGCTTCCACCCGTAGGCGATCCGGCGAGCACGACACCCGCAGATTGGCTCGACGCAGCCCAGAAATGTATGATCAAGGCGAATACTTCATATGCGGGGATCGACCGCGCGGGTCCCGGACGGGGAAGAGCGGGGAGCTTTGCCAGAGAGCGACGACTTCCCCTTGCGTTGGTGATTGCCGGTCAGGGCAGCCATCCGCCATCGTCGCGTAGGGTGTCACACCCCAGGAATCGCGTCACTGAACACAGCAGCCGGTAGGACGACCATGACTGAGTTGGACACCATCGCAAATCCGTCCGATCCCGCGGTGCAGCGGATCATCGATGTCACCAAGCCGTCGCGATCCAACATAAAGACAACGTTGATCGAGGACGTCGAGCCCCTCATGCACAGCATCGCGGCCGGGGTGGAGTTCATCGAGGTCTACGGCAGCGACAGCAGTCCTTTTCCATCTGAGTTGCTGGATCTGTGCGGGCGGCAGAACATACCGGTCCGCCTCATCGACTCCTCGATCGTCAACCAGTTGTTCAAGGGGGAGCGGAAGGCCAAGACATTCGGCATCGCCCGCGTCCCTCGCCCGGCCAGGTTCGGCGATATCGCGAGCCGGCGTGGGGACGTCGTCGTTCTCGACGGGGTGAAGATCGTCGGGAACATCGGCGCGATAGTACGCACGTCGCTCGCGCTCGGAGCGTCGGGGATCATCCTGGTCGACAGTGACATCACCAGCATCGCGGACCGGCGTCTCCAAAGGGCCAGCCGAGGTTACGTCTTCTCCCTTCCCGTCGTTCTCTCCGGTCGCGAGGAGGCCATCGCCTTCATTCGGGACAGCGGTATGCAGCTGATGACGCTCAAGGCGGATGGCGACATTTCCGTGAAGGAACTCGGGGACAATCCGGATCGGCTGGCCTTGCTGTTCGGCAGCGAAAAGGGTGGGCCTTCCGACCTGTTCGAGGAGGCGTCTTCCGCCTCGGTTTCCATCCCCATGATGAGCCAGACCGAGTCTCTCAACGTTTCCGTTTCCCTCGGAATCGCGCTGCACGAGAGGATCGACAGGAATCTCGCGGCCAACCGATAAGCGCCTCTGTTCCTCGGACGCTCGGTTCCTCGACCTCGATTCGTCAGTGATGATCACCTCACACGGCAGCGATCACCACTGACATATCGAGGTCAACGGTCGTGGTCCGGGCGGGCACTCCTCGAAGGCGCGGCCGACGCCCTTGAACGACTCGATGGCGCTGACGCCTTCCGCGATCGCCTCGACTGTGAAAACGCTCGTGGACGTCGGCGGGTAGCCGATGAGTTCCATCGCCTTGCGCATCCCCTTGAGCATGGAGAACGCGTCCACCGGGTAGTCACGAAGGTACTTGCGAAGGCTTCGCGCCGTCCGAGACCGTGAGCCGGCGCAAGCCGGTGTGGCGCCGGTCCCGGATCTGCACGAACCCCGGTCCCCGGCGGAGGAAGCACCGGCCGACGTGGTACCGCGCCCTCCGGACGGTCACCACCTCGTCACAGCGCGGACCCTCCAGGACCGACGGGGGGAAGAGGTGGCTGAACACCCACCACTCGGGACCGCCCGCCAGTCCACGTCCACGCCGCAGCTGGTGAGTTCACGGATGAAGGAGAGCACGGGGATCACGTGCTCCGTCCCGGGCCGCCCACTGAGGTCGACAACGGCGTAGAGGGCCGAAGGGAAGACCCAGTCACCGGTCCCGATGCAGCAGCTTTCGAGGGCGTAGTACCTGTAGTCCTCGTAGCTGAAATCGGGCGGCGCGAGGTGATCCAGTCCACGAAGTCGAGGTTTCCGTACACCACGTCGACCTGGGCGTCGGGAATTTCCTACTCGGCGTCCACCGGCCAGCCCTCGCCCAAGTCCTCGACCGCGGGTATGGCCCTCGACGGCCACCCGGCCAACACTGTTGGAACGCAGTGCGAGTCGGGGGAGGAAGCGGCATGGCGACGCGTACGGAGTCACCGCAGGCGGCGTTACCGGAGCGGCGGCGGCCGGAGTTGGACGCGATGAGGATGCTGGTGGTCATCGGACTGGTCTTCTTCCACTCGGCGCTGGTGTTCGCGACCGAGGGCGACTTCTACGTCACGAACGCCGAGACCACCGAAGCCATCACGGTCATCGCCGGGTTCGGGGTCGTCTGGGCGATGCCGCTGCTGTTCCTGATCTCCGGCCTGGGCGCCTGGCACTCGCTGCGGCGTCGTGGTGCGGGCACCTTCACCAAGGAGCGCCTGCTCCGGTTGGGCGTCCCCCTGCTCCTCGCGACCCTCCTTCTGAACCCGTTGCCGCAGTGGCTACGGCAACGCTCGTCCGACCCCCACTACGACGAGTCGTACGCCGGCTTCCTGCCCCGCTTCTTCGACGTGCACGTGGAGTTCGACGAGTTCCCCTTCTTCGTCCAGGGTGAGCACTTCGAAACCGGTCATCTCTGGTTCGTCGTACTCCTGCTGACGTTCTCCCTGATGCTGGCGCCCCTCCACCGCTTCCTGCCTCATGAGCCCTTCCGCCGGCTCGCCGACCGGGTGGCGGCCGTGACCCTGCGCCGACGAGGCGTCGTCCTCCTCCCGGCCCTCGCCTTCGCCGCGATCTGCGCCTTCGCCGGCATGGAGGAGGACTACGCGGGCTGGCACCGCTGGTCGTACCTTCTCTTCTTCGCCGCGGGCTTCGCCCTCGCCGCCGACACCCGCTTCCGTACCGTCATGCGCCGCGACGCACGCCCCGCGGCCTGTCTCGGCGCTCTCCTGTTCGTGGCGGCCGCCCCGGGCTTCACCACGGCCGACGACCCCTTCACGGACGCGACCGCGCTGGCCGTCGTCTCCCGGGCCCTGTTCGGGGCGGCCGGCTGGTGCCTGGTGGTCGCGATCCCGGGCCTCCTCGACCGCCCCCGCCAACAGCCGTCAGGGGCCCCGGCTCCGACGGCTCCGACGACGCGTCAGCGCGTCTACGGACACCTGGTCGCCGCCGTACTTCCGCTGTATGTCCTCCACCAGCCGATCGTCGTCGCCGTCGCCTACTTCGTGGTGGGCTGGGCGGCGCCGATCCCGGTCGAGTACGTGGTGCTGGTGACGATCTCCCTCGCCCTGACGCTCGCGGCGTACGAGCTGCTGGTGTGCAGGACGCGGGTGACGCGTTTCCTGTTCGGGATGCGGGGCTGAGGAAAGGGCCAGGACGGCCGCCGCGCGCGTCAGGCCGCTGTCCTGACCGGCGAGCCGGCACGGGCCGGCTGCCGTACGACGTGGCGGCGGCGGGTCGGCAGGCCGAGAGTCGGGTTGGTGACGCCCCAGGCCGCGCCCTTGCAGACCAGTTCCTTGTAGACGGCGGCGAGCCGGCCCGTGAGGGCCGCCCGGACGGCGCGGTCGTCGGCGGTGACGTACTGGATCAGGCCTTCCCTGCGGCCCAGCGAGATGCACTGGTTGAAGTAGCGCAGCGGCGCGTTCGGGAGCTTCCCGCCGGTCAGGCGGGCCGCGATGGCGTCGGCGGCCTGCCAGGCCATGGGGGTGCCGGAGGCGCACGACATCCGCAGCGGCTTGTCGCCGGGTCCCATGGCCAGGGCCGCGTCGCCGATGGCGTACACGTCCGGGTGCGAGACCGAGCGCATGGTCCCGTCGACCACGATCCGGCCGGTGTCGGTGACGTCCAGGGTGGTGGCCTTGGCGATCGGGTGGACGGCGAAGCCGGTGGCCCACACGGTGACCGCGGCGGGGATCGTCCCGCCGTCGGCGGTGGTGACCCGGTCCGCCCCGACCCCGGTGACGGCGGCGTGCTCGTGGACGGTGATGCCGAGCTTGCCGAAGACCTTCCGCAGATGCCGGCGGCCCTTGGGCGAGAGCCAGTCGCCGAGCTCGCCGCGGGCGGCGAGGGCGACGTCGAGGTCCGGGCGGGCCTCGGCGATCTCGGTCGCGGCCTCCAGGCCCGTGAGTCCGCCGCCGACCACGACCACGGGCTCTCCGGCGTCCAGGCGGGCAAGGCGCTCGCGCAACCGCAGTGCGCCGGGTCGGCCGGCGATCTGGTGGGCGTGCTCGGCGGCGCCGGGGACCCCTTGGTCGTCCCAGCCGCTGCCGAGGGCGTACACGAGCGTGTCGTACTCCAGCTCCTGGGCCTCCGGCTCCCCGGGGCCGTCCGCGTCGACCACGGCGACGGTCCTGCGGCCGACGTCGACGCCGGTGACCTTCGCGAGCTTCAGTTCGACGGCGGTGCCCGCGAACATCTCGCTGAAGGGCCGGGGCCTGAGGTCCTGGCCGGCCGCGAGCTGGTGCATCCGGACTCGCTCGACGAAGTCGGGTTCGGCGTTGACGAGGGTGATGGCGACATCTTCAGGGCGCAGCCGCCTGGCGAGGCGGCCGGCGGCGACGGCTCCGGTGTATCCGGCTCCGAGGACGACGATGCGGTGCTGCATTTGCGGGCTCCTGTCTTGAGCGGGACTCGCCCCTTGAACCGGGCAGCCCGCCGTTTCCTGACAGGAACGTGGTGTGAAGCACCTCACATCATGGTCGGCCGGGTCAGAAGATCCTGAGCAGGGGATCGCCGTGCTCGGAGGCCGCCCACCGCCTGGTCGCGCGTTCGAGCTTGTCGGGATTGACCTGGTTGCGGAACGCGGCGATGCCCTCGGCGGTGACCTCCAGGCACATGACGCCGATGACCCGGCCGTCGAGGACCGCGACGATGGCGGGGCCGCCGTTGGCGGTCGTGGCGTAGACGTCGGGTGAGCCACCGACCAGGTCGCGCTTGGCCTTGCCCGGTTTGAACAGGCCCCGCATGAACTTCGCGACGGCGAGGGCACCCTCGAACGCCTTGGCACGGGCCGGGACCTTCCCGCCGCCGTCGCCGACCGAGATCGCGTCCTGGGTGAGCAGCCGCACGAGCGGCTCGGTCCGGCCGCTGGTGGCGGCCGCGAGGAACTCGTCGACGATCCGCCGGGCGGCGGCCTCGTCGACCTCGGTGCGGGCCTTGCCGTCCGCGATGTGCTTCTTGGCGCGGTGGAGGATCTGCTGGCTGGCGGCCTCGGTGATGTCGAGGATCTCGGCGATCTCCCGGTGCGGGTAGTCGAACGCCTCCCGCAGGACGTACACCGCCCGTTCGTTCGGGGAGAGGCGCTCCAGCAGGGCGAGGACCGCGAACGAGACCGATTCGCGCTGTTCGGCGGTGTCGGCAGGGCCCAGCATGGGGTCCCCGGCGAGCACCGGCTCGGGGAGCCACTGGCCCACGTAGGTCTCCCGCCGCGCGCGGGCCGAGGTGAGCTGGTTGAGGCACAGGTTGGTGAGCACCTTCGTCAGCCAGGCCTCGGGGACCTCGACGTGGTCGACGTCGGCGGCCTGCCAGCGCAGGAAAGTCTCCTGGACGGCGTCCTCGGCCTCGCTCGCGGAACCGAGGAGGCGGTAGGCGATGGCCTCCAGGCGGGGCCTGGCTGCCTCGAACCGGTCCACGTCGTTCATGGTCATGGCCATGGCCGGGATCCTAGTGCCCCGGCAGGCAGCGTTTGCCCGTCAAGGAGCGGCGTCCGGTGCGTGCTCTGGGGGTACCCCCTGCTCGAAGAGCTTGGGGGAGTGCCGGCCGGAAGCCCTCGTGCTGGATGTACTTGGCTTTCGGCCGGTGCGGCGAGAGGGCGTACCGGGCGTCGCGACGGGGCGAACGTTGCCTGCCGGGGCACTAGCCGTCGCGAGGAACTGCGGCGGAGCCGCGTCGTCAGCCGTGCAGTTCGCGATAGGCGGCGACCGCCCCCGGATGCAGGGGGACGGCGCCCGTGGAGATCAGGCTGCGGGCGGTCGAGGAACTGGGTGCCGAGGGCCGGGGCGGGGACGAGGCGGCCGGCCCGGCGGACCAGGACGTGGGTGAGGGCTGAGGCGACGGGGACGGGGAGGCCGGGGCGGCAGAGCAGGAGGTTGGCGACGCCGATGGTGGGGACTTCGGGGTTCCGCCCGTACGCCCCGGCCGGCACCGTCACCGCCTCCAGGCCCGATCCCGCCGGGCCGAGGCCGGCCCGCAGCCGGGGCAGCAGGCCGGACAGGGGCAGCAGGCGGATGCCGGGGCGGGTGTCGAGCCCGGACAGTACGGGGAGCGGGACGCCCCCCGCGACCAGCAGGGCGTCGATCGCCCCGGCCCGCATCGCGCGGGCCGCCTGCGGCATCAGCAGATGCCGGACTCGTACGTCGGTGCCGGGGGTCAGGCCCGCGACGCGCAGCAGACGGTCGCCGAGCACGGCACCGCCGGACGCGGGCGCGCCCAGCGAGACGGTGCGGCCCGCCAGGTCGGCCACGGTGTGGATGGGCGCCTCTGAGCGCACGGCCAGCTGGAAGTAGTTCTCGTAGACCCTGCCGATCGCGCGCAGCGGGACGCGGCGGTCGAAGGGCGCGGTGCCGCCGTACGCCGCCCACGCGAGGTCCGACAGGGCCGGCGCCACGTCGGCCCGGCGGGCCTGGAGCAGCCGTACGTTGGCCACGCTGCCCTCGCTGTTGACCACCTCGCAGGACAGCCGGGGGTAGGCGGCCGTGACCTGGGCCGCGAGCAGTCGGCCGAAGGCCGCGTAGAACCCGTCGGGCTCGCCGGTCGCGATCCGCAGATCTCCCTTCGGGCCGCTGTCCGCGTGCCGTGCGTCTGCCGCCGCGGAACCTGCGAGCAGGCCGGTGCCCGCCGCGCCGAGTGCGGCGCGCAGGACGGTGCGGCGGGTCGTGGGGCGGGCTGGGCCGGTCATGCCGTGTGCCCCTTCGGGAGTACGACCCGGACGCACAGCCCGTGCGGTTCGGCCGCTGTGAACTCGACGTCTCCGGCGTGACCGGCCACCAGTCGCTCGGCGATCGCCAGGCCGAGGCCGCTGCCGCGTACCTCGCGGTGGCGCTCCGAGCGCCAGAAGCGGGTGCCCGCCCGGGGGAGTTCGCCGGTGTCCAGACCTGGTCCGTCGTCCTGTACCTCGAACACCGCGTCCGCGCCCTCGGTGAAGCAGCGTGCCTCCATGCGGGCGCCGCTCCCCGCGTACTTGATCGCGTTGTCGAAGAGGATGTCGGCCACCTGGGCCAGCTCTCCCTCCGAGCAGGCCATGAGGACGGCAGGGCCGGAGATGAACTCCAGGTCGACTCCGGCCTGTTCGGCCACCGGCAGCCACAACCGGGCCTGGGCCGCGGCGACCGCCGTCGCGTCGCAGCATGATTCCCGCGCGTCCGTGACGGCCAGCTCACCGGCGCGGTGCTCGGCGTTCGCCAGGGTGAGCAGGTCGTCGAGGAGGTGCTCCATGCGTTCGAGCTCGGCCGTCACCCCGGTGTAGGTGCGGGTGGCGGAGGTGCGCAGGTGCGGCTGGAGCGAGTCGATGCGCAGCCGCAGGGCGGCCAAGGGGTTGCGCAGCTGGTGCGAGGTGTCGGCGACCAGCCGGCGCTGCTGTTCCAGCGCGGTGGTGACCGCGTCGGCCATGCGGTTGAAGCCGGTGGCCAGCTGGCGCAGCTCCGGCGGGCCACCGGCCCGCGCGTGCTCGGGCGGCAGTCCGGCGGCCAGCGTGCCGACCGCGCGGTCGAGGCGGTGCAACGGCCGTACGACCCACTGCGTGGCCCGGCGGGCGAGCAGCACACAGGCCGCGGCGAACAGGCCGGCGCCGGCCAGGACGAGCGCCCAGCGCAGGGCGATGTCGTCCGCGGCGGCCCGCACCGAGGCCCGCAGCACCACGGCGCCGGAGACCCTGGTGCCGGTGCCCACGGGGCGGGCGAGCAGCCGGTCGGCCCGGGACCAGGGCCGCAGCGTCCCTCCGGGCGAGACGGGCTGGTTGCGCAGCGCCGCGTCGACGAGCCGGGCGACGGCCGGGTCGGCGGCGCGCAGGCCGCCCGTCTGCACCACCGGGGCGCGGCGGGCGTCGACGACCACGACGGCCTCGCCGTACAGCTCGGTGTAGCGGCGCACGTCGGCGGTGAGCGCGCCGGTGTCGTCGCTCTCGGCGGCCTGCTCGGCCAGCCCGGCGAAACGGTCGAGGTCGGCGGTGCGTGCCGCGACGAGTTGCTGGGTGCGCTGCGCGGCGGTGACGGCCAGCAGCGGGACGGCGAAGCCGGCCACGGCCAGGACCGCGAAGGCCAGGACCACGGTGAGGACGCGAGTGCGCATGAACAGGGCCTGCCGTGAGAACCGGCTCAGTCGCCGAAGCGGTAGCCGAAGCCGCGGATGGTGGTCAGCACCTCGGGGCGGCCGAGCTTGGCCCGCACCTGGGTGAGGTGCACGTCGAGGGAGCGGGACACGGCGAGGAAGGCGTCGCCCCACACCTCGTCCATCAGCTGCTGGCGGCTGACCGCCGTGCCGGCGCGGGCCGCCAGCGCGGCGAGGACCTCGAACTCCTTGGCGGTCAGCCGCACCTCCGCGCCCCCGACCAGTACGCGGCGGGCGTCCAGGTCGACCTCGACGTCCCCGGCACGCACCGTGCGCGGCGCCGGCGCCGAGGGCGCCGCGACCCGCCGGGTGACCGCGTCGATCCGGGCCAGCAACTCGGCCAGCCGGACCGGCTTGACCAGGTAGTCGTCGGCGCCCAGCCGCAGGCCGCGCACCACCGACCGTTCGTCGCCCCGCGCGGTGAGCACCACCACCGGCAGGGGGCTGACCGCGCGCAGCTTGCGCAGTACCTCCAGACCGTCCAGGTCGGGCAGGCCGAGATCGAGCAGCAGCAGGTCCGCCTGCCGGTGGCGGGCGAGCACGTCCTCGCCGCGCCGCACCCGGGCCGGCAGGTGGCCGTTGTCGTACAGCGCCTCGGTCAGCGCGCCCGCCACACCGTCGTCGTCCTCGGCCAGCAGCACCCGCACGGTCGCCTCCTTCCCGCCTCGTCAGCCGCGAGACCCGGAAACGCCCTCGTCCAGGGGCGACGCGTCGGAGGTCTCGCGCATCCGAATGTAGACGAGCAGCGAGATCAGGACACAGGCGGTGACGTAGTAGAAGTACCAGTTCTCGTGCCCGGCGTTCTTGAACCAGAGGGCGACGTACTCGGCGGTCCCGCCGAACACGGCCACGGTCAGTGCGTACGGCAGGCCGACGCCGAGCGCCCGGATCGAGGTCGGGAACAGCTCGGCCTTCACCACAGCGCTGATCGAGGTGTACAGGGAGCTGACGGCCAGTGGCACGACCATGAGCAGGAACGCGTACACGGGGTCGCTGGTGTGCGACAGCAGGGTGAGCGAGGGCACCACCACCACGGTGCCCAGCACCCCGAACGCGATCAGCAGGGGACGCCGCCCCACCCGGTCGGAGAGCAGGCCCATGACCGGCTGGAGCACGACGAACACGAGCAGCGCGAAGAAGTTGATCCAGGCCGCCGTCGGCTTGGCGATGCCGCTGGTGTTGACCATGAACTTCTGCAGGTAGGTGGTGTACGTGTAGAAGAACAGCGTGCCGCCCATGGTCAGCCCGACGACGACCAGGCACTGCCGCGGGTAGGACAGCAGCAGTCGCAGGCTGCCGCGGGCCGGGCCGCTCTGCTCCTTCTCGCCTTCCGACGCGGCGCGCTCGAAGCTCTCGGACTCGTCCATGCCGCGCCGCAGCCACAGCACGACCACCGCCCCCGCGGCGCCGACGACGAACGCGATGCGCCAGCCCCAGGCCTCCATCTGCGCGGCGCTGAGCACCTGCTGAAGGACGATCTGAAGGCCGAGAGCCGTCAGCTGGCCGGCGATGAGGGTGACGTACTGGAAGCTGGAGTAGTAGCCGCGGCGGCCGGGCGAGGCCACCTCGGACATGTAGGTGGCGGAGGTCGAGTACTCACCTCCCACCGAGAGCCCTTGCAGCAGCCGCGCGGTGACCAGGAGTATCGGTGCGGCGACCCCGATCGAGCCGAACGACGGGGTCAGCGCGACGATGAGTGAACCGGCCGCCATGAGCGTCACCGACAGCGTCAGCGCCGCGCGGCGGCCACGGCGGTCGGCATAGCGGCCCAGGACCCAGCCGCCGATCGGCCGCATCAGAAAGCCGACGGCGAACACCGCGGCGGTGTTCAGAAGTTGGGCGGTCTGGTCGCCGGAGGGGAAGAAGACGGAGGCGAAGTAGACGCTGAAGGCGGTGTACGCGTACCAGTCGTACCACTCGATCAGGTTGCCGATCGATCCGCGCACGATGTTGCTGACGACCCTGCGTTCGTCGCGGCGCGGTTTCCGCGCACGCTCGGCGGTGGTCTGTGTGGCCATCGGAACTCCCTTGTCTGCGGCCCGGGAGCACACAGAGTCGACGGCGCGAACAGGGTCGCTCAATGCCGGGAGCCAAGTCCTTACAGTCCCTTAGGGCTTCCCCGCTCCTGCTTGCCGTGCGCACCTCGACCGGAACACCTCGCCGGCAGGGAGATGTACGGACCGGGCCGGCTGCCGCACCGCTTTCGGGGTCCGGCGGCCGCGGAGCGCGAGGGGCGAGGCAGAGGCCGCCGCCCGCCGTCGGGCACCGCCCCACGGGCGCTTATGGCGGACGGTTCCACCTACCACCAGGCGGCACCGGGCTGGGGGAGTTACGGCGGGCGACTTCGTCATGTCCCGTCAGCCGGCCAGGGCCTCGACGCGGGCCGCGAATTCCCGCACGCCCCCGACCGACCCGGGTCGGCCCGCACAGCAGCCCGGCGGTCTGCGCCCGCAGCGCGGGTCGGCGAACCTCTAAGGCGCCTCCTGCTCGACGCGCTGGAGCGCGTCGAACTTTTGCGGTGCGTCCCCGAGCGCGTACCACAGGGCGGGCGACGTCGGTCGGCGTCCGCGCGCGCCGCTCCGCCGTCGGCATGCGGTCCATGTTCACCGCGCGGCGACGCCGAACGCCTCGTCGGGGTGCCGCGCGTTCAGCACGCTGATCCGGGACGCGTCCACCTGCGTCCGGGTGGCCTCCGCCGCAGCGGCCGCTCTCAGGTCTCCCAGGATTACTTCCGCCCGCCGTACAACCCTCGGTGTCCCCCGTGAGTCTCCCTAGAGCCTCCCCCCGCCTCATTTCGCAAATGCCATCGGGCATTTGGCACACTCGGAGCGTTCATAGTGATAACCGGCATCAAGGGCGTACGTATCCGCAGAGCCGCAGCTGTCGCCGGCGTCACCGGCGCGCTGCTCGCGGGCGGTGCCCTGACCGCGCCCGCGCAGGCGGCGACCGCGCCGTCGGTCAGCGCCAAGGGCGCGTTCATGCTCAACAGCGCGACGGGCTCCACGCTCTACAGCAAGTACGCCGACACCAAGCGGCCCATGGCGAGCACCACCAAGGTCATGACGGCTCGTGTCGTGCTGAGCACCCCCGACCTGAACCTCGACCGGAAGGTCACCATCAAGCAGGCTTACCGGGACTACGTCACTGCCAAGGGCGCGAGCACCGCGGATCTCAAGACCGGCGACAAGGTCACCGTCCGCCAGTTGCTCCATGCGATGCTGCTGCCGTCCGGCTGCGACGCCGCGATGGCCCTCGCGGACACCTTCGGCACCGGTACGACCATCTCGGCGCGGACCAAGTCGTTCATCAGCAAGATGAACGCCAAGGCGGACACCCTCGGCCTGACCAACACGCACTTCGACTCGTTCGACGGCAACTCGACGCAGAACACGAACTACACGACGCCGCGCGACCTCGCCAAGCTCGCGCGCAGCGCGATGAAGTACTCGACGTTCGCGGGCATCGTGAAGAAGCCGAAGACCGTGCAGTACGCGACCACCAGCACCGGCGGGACCCGCACGTACACCTGGTACAACACCAACCAGCTGCTGGGCTCATACAGCGGCGCCATCGGGGTGAAAACGGGCACCAACACGCCGTCCGGCCCCTGCCTCGTCTTCGCCGCGACCCGCAACGGGAAGACGGTCATCGGCGTGCTCCTCAACGACCAGTACCGCTACACAGACGCCGCCAAGTTGCTGGACTACGCCTTCGGCACCAGCTCGGCGAGCACCATGCGGCTGCGCACCCTGCCGACGGGCGCACAGAGGGACTGACCTGGGCCGCGCACACTCGAACGAACGCTGGTGGGTACCGGCGCGGGCAGGAGCACCCTCGGTAGCTCGCTGGGCTCACAGCCCAGGCCGCAGGTTCAAAACCTGCCCCCGCCGCCACACCGGCGTCCTCGAGATGGCTCGTACCACGACGCGCTGGTACTCGTCCTGCACGACGATGGCGCTGGAGGGTGCGTCAGCCCTGGTTTCGGCCCGGGAATGGCCCAGATCTTGGTTTCGGAGACGAGACCCGGGCCATGCCCGGGCTCACCACGGCGTGTGCTGCACGTGTTGCCCAGTGCCCCGGGCAGTGCTCACCGCGGCCGGCCCCACTGGTGAACGGGTCCAGCCGGTCGCCGGTCTGCTACGTGTCTACTTCTCCCAGATCCTGCGGTAAGCCTCGCGGTAGCCCTCGGAGTCCCAGGACAGTGCGCCGCCGCTGGTGGCGGCGGTGGTGACGTGGACGGGGGCGACGTATCCGCTGGCCGGCTTGCCGGCGAAGGAACGGTTGAACTCGTCGATGATCTGCCAGCCCTGTTCGGACAGCGGTTCGGGCACGGTGGCGGCCTGGAACTCCTTGCCGTTGATGCGCTGGAAGGCCGAGGGGTCGCCGTCACCGGCCCCGATGTTGAACGGGGCGCCGTCGCCCTGCCTGCCTGCGGCACGCAGGGCGGGGCCCGCGTGGTCGAAGTACAGGTCGTTGATGGCGGCCGAATGGGTCCACCTGTCGCCGAAACGGGAGGCCAGGGAGGAGACCCTCTTGGTGGTGAGGCTGCCAGCCTGCGGGATGGGGACATTCTGGTAGCTCAGCAGCTTGACGCCGGAGCAGGTGGCGAGTTCCTTCTTCATCAGATCCGACTTGCGCTTGGCGAAGGGGATCGAGGCGTCGGTGAACAGGACGACGCCCGCGCGACCGTTGGACCGGGCGATGATCCAATCGGCGCTGATCTTCGCGACCTCCTCGACCCTGGTGGTGATGTTGCTGAACAGCTTCGGGTTCTCGCTGGGGCCGGGAGCCGCGACGGCGTGCCAGCCGATCAGCGGGATGCCGTCGGCGTTCGCCTGCTCGACCTGTGTGGCGGTGGAGGTGGGATCGAAGCCGCCGATGACGATGCCGTCGGGTTTGAGGGCCAGGGCCTCGGCGAAGGCGGCCTTGATTCCGGCGGGCGTGCCCTGGCCGTTGAGGGTGCGGACACGCCAGTCGATGACGCCGGCGGCTTCCTGGACGCCCTTGGCGACGCCCGCAACGCCGGGATTGGTCAGCGTCTGGGCGATGTAGACGATGGTCTTGTCGGGGACGGCTCGGGGCCCGTTGGTCGGCCCGGACCAGGGGGCGTTGACGTCCTCGGCCGTCTTGACGGCCCGCTTGGCCTCGGCGAGGGCGGTGGGGCAGCCGGGTCCGGACGAGCCGCTGGGGGACTCGGCGACGGATCCGCCGGTGGTGGAACCGCTCTCGCAGCCGGTGGCGAGGGTGATGGTGGCCGAGGCCAGGAGAGCGGTGGCCGTCACGGCCGCCTTGCGGGTGGGGTGCACGGGGTCTCCAACACGGTGCGAGAGAGGGCAGGGCTGGGTGG
>NZ_DF968220.1:0-108931 GCF_001270025.1 Streptomyces azureus
GTTCGCGACCGTCAGCCCGGCGAACATGATCGCCACGGCCTGGGACTTCTTCTCCGGCGCGACCAGACCGCGCGCGACCAGCGAGCCGATACCGAAGAAGGAACCGTGGCACAGCGCCGCGACGATCCGCCCGAGCAGCATCACCGGGTAGTTCGGCGCGATGGCGGAGAGCAGGTTGCCGACGACGAACAACGCCACCAGGCCGACCAGGACCTGCTTGCGGGGCAGCCGTGCAGTCGCCGCGGTCAGCGCGATCGCTCCCACCGCGACACTCAGCGCGTACCCGGAGATCAACCAGCCCGCGGCCGCCTCGGACACCGCGAAACTGGACGCCACCTGCGGCAGCAGCCCGGCGATGAGGAACTCGGTCAGACCGATACCGAAGCCGCCCAGCGCCAGCGCGAGGAGTCCACTCGGCATCCGTCACTCTCCGATCGAGCCCCGGTCACTCGTCCAGTGACATCACCCGTCACCTCAGCACATCGAATAGGAGTGGGAAAGTGCTTTCTGGCCGAGCGGCAGCCGCACCGGCAGCCCGTGCCGTTTCAGTCGCCGCACTGCTCCAGCATCATCCGCTTGTCCGCCGCCGTGACGGGAAGCTCGTACTTCAGCGACACCTGGGCGAAGCGCACCGAATAGGCGCAGCGGATCCGCTTGTTCGGCGGCAACCAGGACGCCGGACCGGAGTCGCCCTTCGAGCTGTTGGTCCGCCCGTCCACCGGGACGAGGTTGAGCGGGTCGTTCGCGATGGCCTCGCGCTTGTCCTCCGTCCAGCGCGAGGCGCCCATCTGCCAGTCGTAGGACAGCGGCATGACGTGGTCTATCTGGACCTCCGTCGCGCGGGACTTGGTCCACTCGATGACCTTGCCCGTGTACGGGTCGTGCAACGTCAGTGCCATGACGACGCAGTCCGAGCCCGACCGGAAGCGAAGGTCTTCCCCGTCACGCTTCAGGAGGTCGTTGCGCGAGTCGCACCCGTTGCGGGCGAAGGGGACGTCGGCCGGAGCCGAGTCCATCCAGGCGTAGCCGAACTTGTCCCGTTCGTAGCCCGTCCTGGGCCCGCGTCCCTTCGTCTCCACCTTCTCGATGAGGGCACGGGCCCTCGCCTTGTCCTCGGTGGACGTGATCGCCGCCAGGCCCGGCTTCGTGCCGTCCGGGTTGTCCAGTGGATTCGCGGCTCGTCCGTCGCCGGCCGTAGGGACGCCGGAACCCGAGGGTCCACCGCCGTCCGCGGGCGGGGCCAGGCCTTCACAGCCGGCCAGCGCCGAACCGGCGACCATCATCGCGACAGCCAGTGCCGCCCCACCCCTCAGACGCCTCACCGTGCGCCCCTCCCCTGCTCGACTGTTCCGCCACCGCACGGGCGGTCCGTTCCTGGTCCCAGATTGACTTGTATATCCGCTCCACAGGCGGATACCGCCAGTCCGGCGGCCTTTTTGCTGTGCCGCCACTGGCCGGTCGTCGTGACAAGGCCCGGCGCAGCGTGTTCAGGGCGATCACCTGAGGGACAGGTACAGACCTCACTGGAACTAAATGGGCATACCTTGCATGTCACGCGTATCGTCTGTTTTGAGTCATCTCGGGAAGGAGTTCTGGATGGGCATCTTCGACAAGTTCAAGAGCCATGCGCGGAACAAGGGCAAGCAAGGCTCCGACACCGCGGAACAGCAGATGAACGAGAGGACCGGCGGCAAGTACGAGGACCAGGTCGACACCGGGCAGCAGCGGGTCGAGGGCTCGCTCGGTATGGACCGCGACCGCGACCGGCCCGACCAGCAGTAAGGCCTCCGAACATCAGAGGCCGTCCGCGGGGAGGCAACCAAGACGCGCCTCCTGCGGGCGGCTTCCCATTCCCTACGGCACGTGGGGGGATGCGGATGAGCCGGCGGCCCGAGCGGGCCCTCACACCCGCCCGATCAGACCTTGCCTATCCCCAACGTCGTCTCCTGGGGCAGCAGGCCCGACGCCAGAACGGCGACCCAGAAGTCGCCCAGCAGTCCGGCGAGACGGCCGACGCCATCCGGGCCGAGCAACTTCCAGGGGCCGGCGGCAAGTTGGTCGGTGTGCCGCTCCACTCGGTCACGCAGCGCGCGGCCCGCTTCCGTGGCCTCGCCGTCCGCGCCGACCAGGCCCTTGCCGGCCAGGCGGTCGCGTGCGGCAGCCCATTCCTCCGAGTTCCACCCACGGCTCTCGAAGCGCTCCACCGACGCGGCGCCTATCGCGGCGAAGGAGACGAGCGCCTCCACCGGATCCAGGCCGGCCACGAGCAGGGCCGCGAGGTGGCCGTCGCCACGGTGCTCGCGCAGGATCGTCGCCGCGTGCCACAACTGAAGGTGCGGGGCCCGCGGCCAGTCGAGCGCGGCGTTGGCCGCGGCGAGCGGGCGGCCGGCCGGGTCCGCCGCCTCGGCCGCACGCCGGGCGAGCGCGGCGGCTTCCGCCAGTGCGGGACTGTCCACCTGGTCGCCGAACAGGGCGCGGTAGGCCCGGTCGACCGCCCGCGTCCTCGCTTCGAGGACCGTGTCCGGGCTCGCGACCCTCCACGCCGGCTCGACGTACTCGGCGACCATGCGAGGACTGAAGCTGTAGAAGGCCGAGGTCACCCGCTCCGGGCCGGCCTCCCCCAACGGGGCGGCGCGGTAGGCGAAGTAGCTCGGCCAGCGCTCCCGGGTGCCGTACCCGAGGGCGGCCGCCTCCTCGAAGGCCTCCGGCGCGTAATACAGCACCGCGTGCAGGGGCTCCAGCAGGTGCCACATCTGTCGCACGCGAGTCGGCTCCACGCTGCCGTCCCACGTCACCGCGCCTCCGTCGATCTCGCCGACCTGTTCCGCCATGGCATACCTCCACGCACTCGCGTCCGGTCCCGTCGCACTTGGCCGCCGCCCCTCCCGCCGCGCCGCGTTCGGTCCAAGCACCTAACTTGACAGTGACAAGATTGCTCCGGTGGCCCCGAACTTGTCAATGCCTAGATGCGGCGTACGCTCCTGACCATGAGCTCAAGCAAGGCATCAGCGACCGAGAAGGGCCCCGGCGGCCGCTCGTACCACCACGGCGACCTGCGCCGTGCCATCCTCACCGCCGCCCTCGAAGCCATCGCGGCGGACGGTCCGTCCGGGCTGAGTCTGCGCGACCTGGCCCGCCGCGCAGGCGTCTCGCACGCCGCGCCCGCCCACCACTTCAAAGACCGCGCCGGACTGCTCACGGCGATCGCCGCCGAGGGCTTCGGGCTGCTCGCGACCACGCTCAGGGCGGCGGCGGACCTGGAGGAGGCGGGTGTGCGCTACGTACGTTTCGCGCGGGAGCATCCGGCGCACTTCCAGGTGATGTTCGCGCCCGAACTGCTGCGCACCGGCGACCTGGAACTGACCGCGGCACGCGCCCTCGCCTCGGACGCGCTGCGCGAGGCCGTCACGGCGGTGCCCCCGGAAGGCCGCGGCACGGACGCCCGACTCGCCGGCGTCGCCGCCTGGTCCCTGGCCCACGGCTTCGCCACGCTGCTGCTCAGTCACAACCTGGACGACCCGGTGGGCGACCAGGACCCGGAGGAGGTGTTCCGCAAGCTGGCGGGGATGCTCTTCCGCCACGCCGAGTAGCCGTCGCCCGCCGCCCTCGTGCCACACGGGCGTGACCTCGGCACTCGCGCTTGACCTTGACACTGACGTCAGGGTCCGAGGATCCCCGCATGGCATCCCGATTCCCGTCCCCGTCCCCGTCCCCGTATGCGAAGGCCGCGCGAGAGCCCCGGCGAGAGACCTCTCGAACCGTGCTCGTCACCGGCGCCGGTTCCGGCATCGGCCGTGCCACCGCCCACGCGTTCGCCGACGCGGGCGCACAGGTCGTGGCGGTGGGCCGCCGCGAGGCGCCCCTCGCCGAGACCGCCGCTCACGACCCGGCCCGCATCAGTCCGCTCGTCGCCGACATCACGGCCGACGACGGCCCCGAGAGCATCGCCCGTACGGCACTCGACCGGCACGGTCGCATCGACGTGCTCGTGAACAACGCGGGCATCGTCGACACCCAGTCCCTGCGCACCTACACGCGTGCCGCCGTGGAGCCCCAGCTCGCGACGAACCTCCTCGCTCCCGTCCTGCTCGTGCAGGCCGCGCTCCCGGCTCTCGAGGACAGCCGGGGCGTGATCGTGAACGTGACGACGTCCGTCGGGCAGCGCGCCTGGCCGGGCAACTCCCTGTACGCGGCCGGGAAGGCGGCCCTGGAGGTGCTCACGCGCAGTTGGGCGGTGGAGCTCGCCCCGCTGGGAATCCGGGTCGCCGCCGTGGCGCCGGGCGCGATCGACACACCGATCGGCGAGCACTCGGGCCACACCCCCGAGCAGCAGGCCGCGATCCGCGCCTGGCAGCTCGCGCACACGCCGCTCGGCCGGGTCGGACGCCCCGAGGAGGTGGCGTGGGCGATCACGCAACTGGCCTCGCCACAGGCCTCGTTCGTCACCGGCGTGGTCCTTCCGGTGGACGGCGGCGCGGTCGTGGCATGAGACTGACGCGCATGGCGGAACCACGTATGCGGATCGGTGAACTCGCCGAGGCGACCGGCACGACGCCGCGCGCCCTGCGCCACTACGAGCAGGCGGGGCTCATCACCTCCGTACGCGCCGCGAACGGCTATCGCCTGTACGACGCCGGCACGGCCGTCCGCGTCCGCAACGTCCGTCGTCTGCTGGACGTGGGCCTGACGCTCGACGACGTACGGGTGTTCCTGCCGTGCCTGGACGGCGACGTCACGGCCGGGCCCGCCTCCGAGGAGGCGCTCCGGGTCGCCGCCGGCCGTCTCGCGGTGCTGGACGCGCGCATCGCCGCGCAGGTCGCGGTCCGCGACCGGCTGGCGGCGGCACTGCGCGAGGCCACCGGGGCGCACGTACGACCGGTGGCCTGACGGGGTCTCGGCGGGCCCGGGCCGTCAGGACCCCAGCACCGACGTCAGGAACTCCCCGACCCACGCCAGCAGATCCCGCCCGACCAGCGGCTTCCCGCCGACCTTCGCGGTCTTCGGGCGCGGCACCAGCACCTGGTGCACGGCCGGCTTGATGACGACCCCGGGGTACAGCCGCTTGACCCGCAGCTCCTGCGACTCGCGCAACTCCACGGGCGCGAAGCGGACGTTGGTGCCCTGGAGCACGATCTCGCCGACGCCGCACGCCCGCGCCAGCATCCGCAGACCGGCCACGAGCAGCAGGTTCTCCACGGGTTCGGGCAGCTTGCCGTACCGGTCGACCAGTTCCTCGCGTACGGCCTTGATGTCCTCCTCCGTGTTGGCGGAGGCGATGGCGCGGTACGCCTGGAGCCTGAGCCGCTCGCCCGGCGCGTAGTCGTGCGGGACGTGCGCGTCGACGGGCAGCTCGATCTTGACCTCGAGCGGCGGCTCCTCCTCGATCTCGCCGGTCTCCAACTGGCGGCGGTAGTCGGCGACGGCCTCGCCGACCATCCGTACGTACAGGTCGAAGCCGACGCCCGCGATGTGGCCGGACTGCTCGCCGCCGAGCAGGTTGCCCGCGCCGCGGATCTCCAGGTCCTTCATCGCCACGTACATGCCGGCGCCCATCTCCGTGTGCTGGGCGATGGTCGCGAGCCGCTCGTGCGCGGTCTCGGTCAGCGGCTTCTCCGGCGGGTAGAGGAAGTACGCGTACCCGCGTTCCCGTCCCCGGCCCACGCGGCCGCGCAGCTGGTGGAGCTGGGACAGGCCGAAGGTGTCGCCGCGCTCCACGATGAGGGTGTTGGCGTTGGAGATGTCGATGCCGGATTCGACGATGGTCGTGGACACCAGCACGTCGAACTTCTTCTCCCAGAAGTCGACGACGACCTGTTCCAGCGCCTGTTCGGACATCTGGCCGTGGGCGGTGGCGATGCGCGCCTCGGGGACGATCTCGCGCAGCCGGGCGGCGGCCCGGTCGATCGACTCGACGCGGTTGTGGATGTAGAAGACCTGGCCCTCGCGCAGCAGTTCGCGGCGGATGGCGGCGCCGATCTGCCTCTCCTCGTAGGGGCCGACGAAGGTCAGCACCGGGTGCCGTTCCTCCGGAGGCGTCGTGATCGTGGACATCTCGCGGATGCCGGTCACCGCCATCTCCAGCGTCCTGGGGATCGGGGTGGCGGACATCGTCAGCACGTCGACGTTCGCGCGGAGCTTCTTCAGCTGCTCCTTGTGCTCGACGCCGAAGCGCTGCTCCTCGTCGACGATGACCAGGCCCAGGTCCTTGAACTTGGTCTCCGACGAGAACAGGCGGTGGGTGCCGATGACGATGTCCACCGAGCCCTCGCGCAGGCCCTCCAGGACCGCCTTGGCCTCGGTGTCGGTCTGGAAGCGGGACAGCGCCTTCACGCTCACGGGGAACTGCGCGTACCGCTCGCTGAACGTCCCGAAGTGCTGCTGCACCAGCAGCGTCGTGGGCACCAGGACGGCCACCTGCTTGCCGTCCTGGACGGCCTTGAAGGCGGCCCGGACCGCGATCTCGGTCTTGCCGTAGCCGACGTCGCCGCAGATCAGGCGGTCCATCGGGACCGACTTCTCCATGTCCTCCTTGACCTCGGCGATGGTGGTGAGCTGGTCGGGCGTCTCCGCGTAGGGGAAGGCGTCCTCCAGTTCGCGCTGCCAGGGGGTGTCCGCGCCGAAGGTGTGGCCGGGGGCCGCCATGCGGGCGCTGTAGAGCTTGATCAGGTCGGCCGCGATCTCCTTGACGGCCTTCTTCGCGCGGGCCTTCGTCTTCGTCCAGTCGGCGCCGCCGAGGCGGTGCAGGGTGGGGGCCTCGCCGCCGACGTACTTGGTGATCTGCTCCAGCTGGTCGGTGGGGATGTACAGGCGGTCGCCGGGCTGGCCGCGCTTGGCGGGCGCGTACTCGACGACCAGGTACTCGCGGGTGGCGCCCTGCACGGTGCGCTGCACCATCTCGATGTAGCGGCCGACGCCGTGCTGCTCGTGGACGATGTAGTCGCCCGGCTCCAGGGTGAGCGGGTCGATGGTCTTGCGGCGGCGAGCCGGCATCCGGGCGCCGTCGCGGCCCGCCGCCCGCTGGCCCGTCAGGTCCGTCTCGGTCAGTACGGCGAGTCTGAGGGCCGGGTCGACGAAGCCGTGCTCGATCGAGCCGCACGCCACGTGCACGACCGACGGGGAGATCTCGGCGAGGTCGGCGTCGAGGCGGGCCGCGATGCCCTCGCCGCCCAGCACCTCGACGGTACGGGCCGCCGGGCCGTGGGCCTCGGTGACGAACACCGCGCGCCAGCCGTCGGCGAGCCAGCCCTTGGTGTCGGCGAGGGCCTTGGCGGTGTCCCCGCGGTAGGTCTCCGGGGCGTGCATGCCGAGCTTGAGCGTGTCCGCGTCCAGCTCTTCGTCCGCGGCGAAGGGCGACACCGACCACCACATCATGTCCAGCTCGCGGGCCCGGTCCCGGACGTCGGCGATGGACCACAGGGAGGCCGCGCCGACGTCGATGGGCGCCTCGCCGCCGCCGGCGGTGGCCGCCCAGGAGGCCTGGAGGAACTCCTGCGACGTAGCCACCAGGTCCGACGCGCGCGTGCGGACCCGCTCCGGGTCGCACACGACGGCCATGGCGCCCTTGGGCAGCACGTCGAGCAGCAGCTCCATCTCGTCGACGAGGACCGGAGCGAGGGATTCCATGCCCTCTACCGCGATCCCCTCGGCGATCTTGCCGAGCAGTTCGCCGAGCTCGGGGTGCTCCTCGGCCAGGGCACGCGCACGCGCGCGGACGTCCTCGGTGAGCAGCAGCTCGCGGCACGGCGGCGCCCACAGGCCGTGCTCGGCGACTTCCAGGGAGCGCTGGTCGGCGACCTTGAAGTAGCGGATCTCCTCGACGTCGTCGCCCCAGAACTCGATGCGCAGGGGGTGTTCCTCGGTGGGCGGGAACACGTCGAGGATGCCGCCGCGGACGGCGAACTCGCCGCGCTTCTCCACGAGCTCCACGCGCGCGTACGCGGCGGCCGCGAGGGCCTCGACGATTTCGCCGAGGTCGGCGGTCTGCCCCGTCCTCAGGGAGACCGGCTCCAGGTCTCCGAGGCCCTTGACCTGCGGCTGGAGCACCGACCGCACGGGCGCCACGACGACGGAGACCGGACCGGTCTCGGGGTCGTCGGGGCGGGGGTGGGCCAGGCGGCGCAGCACGGCCAGGCGGCGGCCGACCGTGTCGCTGCGGGGGCTGAGCCGCTCATGCGGGAGCGTCTCCCAGGACGGGTACTCCACGACCCCCTCCGGCGGGAGGAGAGAGCGCAGCGCCGCGGCCAGGTCCTCCGCCTCGCGGCCGGTCGCCGTCACCGCCAGCACCGGACGGCCCGTGTCGCGGGCCAGGGCGGCGACCGCGAAGGGGCGGGCCGCCGGGGGGCCGACGAGGTCGACGTGCATGCGGTTGCCGTCTGCGGCCGCGTTGATCGCTTCCGCGAGAGCGGCGTCCTTACTTACGGCGTCGAGCAGACCGTGCAGGCTCATTCGGGGTGTTTTCCGTCCAGGGTGGGCAACACGACGGGCCCGACGCGCGTCGCGAGCCGGGGGTCTCCAGCGTACGACGGCGCGCGCCCGCGCGGCGGGGCTGTGGATGACGCCCGTTCTCGCGAGGACCGCCCGGCCGCCTTCCCCCCGTATGCAGCTGGGCAAGAGAACTGTGCAGCTGGACGAGAACGGAACCAGCCGCCCAATCTTCACAACTTCACCTCCACCCGTTGATTTCGCCACGGCATGATCGGTCCGGTCCCCCGAGCGGTACCCCCACCCGTAAGGCCCGGCATGCCTGCCCCCGCCCTCCAGGCCCCAGAGGCCCACATACCGACGCCGGTCGCTCCTTCCCGTGGCGACCGGCACCCGGATCGCGCGCGGTGGGACCCCTGGGTCCTCGCCGCCGTCCTCTTCGCCGCCTACACGGCCGTCTCCGTAGGCCGCTACCGGCACATGACGACCCTCTCCTGGGACCTGGGCATCTTCGAGCAGGCCGTGCGGGCGTACGCACATCTGCGGGCGCCGGTGTCCGACCTCAAGGGGCCGGGGTTCGACATCCTGGGTGACCACTTCAGCCCGGTGACGGCCCTGCTCGCGCCGGCGTACCGGGTGTTTCCCTCACCTGTCACGCTGCTGGTCGCCCAGGCCGCGCTCTTCGCCCTGTCCGCCGTACCCGTCACCCGCGCCGCCGCCCGGCTCCTCGGCCGTCGTCGCGGTCTGGCGCTCGGCCTCGCCTACGGGCTGTCCTGGGGCGTCCAGCGCGCTGTCGACTTCGACTTCCACGAGATCTGCTTCGCCGTCCCGCTGATCGCCTTCTCCCTGGAGGCGCTGCTCGCGGACCGCCGGCGCGCGGCCCTGTGCTGGGCGCTTCCCCTGGTGCTGGTGAAGGAGGACCTGGGGCTGACGCTGGCCGCGATCGCGCTCGTCGTCGCCTGGCGGGCGCGCGACTCGTCGCCCCGGACGGTTCCGTACGCGCTCGGTGCCGCGGCCTTCGGCATGGCGGCGACACTGCTCGTCCTCACGGTGGTCATCCCGTCGTTCAACACCTCCGGGACCTACGCCTACTGGGACAAGGTCAGCGAGTCGGTCAGCCCCGTCGACGGCCTGGGCACCAAGCTCCGCACCCTCGCCTGGCTCCTGATCCCCACCACCGGACTGCTCGCCCTGCGTTCCCCGCTGCTGCTGGTGGCCCTGCCGACGCTCGGCTGGCGCTTCCTGTCCGGCGACGAGCACTACTGGGGCACCGACTGGCACTACAGCGCGGTTCTGATGCCGGTCGTGTTCCTCGCCCTCGCCGACGCCCTCACGACCGCGCGCCACAGTCCGCGCCCGTGGCTGAGCTCGTACGCCGCCCAGCTGCCGGCCGCCGTCGCCGCCGCGGCCCTGGCGCTGACCACCTCGCTGCCGCTGGCGCAGCTCACGGAGTCCGGGATCTACCGCGAGCCCGCCGCGGTGTCCGGCGTCGAACGGCTCCTGGCGCGGATCCCCGACGGCGCCACCGTCGAGGCCAACATCGGCCCGATCAGCCGCCTGACCTCGCGCTGCCGGGTTTTCTGGCTCGGCAACACCCAGGGCGTCACTCCCGAGTACATCGCCCTGGAGAACATCGACGGCACGTACCGCGACCCCGTGGGCTACGCCGGGGATCTGCACCCCGGCGCCGCGTACGGCGTCGCGGGCAAGGCCAACGGGTACGTGGTCCTGGAGCGGCTCACGGCGAGCTGATGCCGAACGCGCGGCCCCTGCCGCAAAGGGCCCGCCCCGGAGGCGGAAACCTCCGGGGCGGGCCCGTCCTCCGCAACCCCCGTGTGCGGTGGTCCTTGCCCGGCTACTCGGTCGCGATGGCGTTCAGGACGTTCATCCGGCCCGCCCGGAACGCCGGGATGAGGGCGGCGAACAGACCCACGAACGCCGAGGCGATGAAGACGCCGGTGATCGTCGGCCAGGGGATCTCCAGGACCTCCAGACCCTCCAGGGCGAGGAGCTGCTGTGCGGTGGCGCCCCAGCCCATGCCCAGTCCGAGGCCCAGGAGGGCGCCGAAGAGGGCGATGACGACCGACTCCATGCGGATCATGCGGCGCAGCTGACGGCGGGAGAGGCCGATCGCCCGCATCAGGCCGATCTCCCGGGTGCGCTCCACCACCGACAGGGCCAGGGTGTTCACCACGCCCAGGATGGCGACGATGATCGCCAGGGCCAGCAGGCCGTAGATCATGTTGAGCAGCTGGCCGATCTGGTCCTTCAGGGCCTCCTTGTAGTCGGTCTGGTCGCGCACGGTGTACTGGGGGTAGTCGTGCAGCGCCGACTTCAGGGACTTGTAGGCGGCGTCCTGCTGACCGTCCTTGGCGCTGGCGAAGAGCAGCGAGTCCAGCGGCATCTTGTCGGCGGGGACGTACTTGGCCATCGTGGCGATGGACGTGTACATCGCGCCCGCGTCGATCACGACGTCACTGCTGGTGATCGCCCGGACCGTCAGGTCGGCCGTGGCGCCGTCCTTGAAGGCGACCTTGATCTTGGAGCCGAGGCTGATGCCGTGGTCCTTGGCGAACTTCTCGTGCACCGACATCGAGTCGGGCTTGTAGGCGTCGGGGAGCTTGCCGGCGACCGTCTCGGTGCGCAGGTCGGTCGCGTACGACGGGTCGGCCGCCGTGATCGCCGTGCCCTTGAGCGTCTTGCCGTCGGGGGTGGTGAAGTCGGCCTTGGTCCACTTGTACTCGGTGACCCGCTCCACGTCCGGCGCCGACTTCGCGGCCTTGACCGCCTGCGGGGTGATCAGCTGGCCGCTGTCGGACTGGACGATGAAGTCCGTGCCGACGGTCTTGTCGAGCTGGTCGGTGGCGGACGCCACCATGGAGGAGCCGACCACGGACAGGCACGCCACCAGCGCGAGGCCGATCATCAGCGCGGCGCCCGTCGCGCCGGTGCGGCGCGGGTTGCGCAGGGCGTTGCGCTCGGCCATGCGGCCGACGGGGCCGAACATGCGCAGCAGGAGGGCGCCGAGGACGCGGACCACACCGCCGGCGAGCAGCGGGCCGATGACGACGAAGCCGATCAGCGACAGCACCACGCCGAGGCCGAGCCACAGCGAGCCCTGCTGGGCCTTGTCGGCCTCCGCCGCCAGGTAGAGGCCGCAGACGCCGGCGCCGGTGAGGACCGTGCCGATGACGCCGCGGATCCAGCCGGCCCTGGCGTCCGCGGGGGCTCCCGCGTCGCGCAGTGCGGCCATCGGAGAGATCTTGCCGGCGCGCCGGGCGGGCAGGTAGGCGGCCAGGACGGTGACGACCACGCCGAGGACGAGGCCGACCACCGGGGTCGTCCAGGCCACCGTCAGGTCGTCGGTGGACAGCTCCATGCCCATCTGGCCCATGAGCTTCATCAGGCCGACCGCGAGGCCGACGCCGCCGGCCACGCCGAGAACCGATCCGACGACGCCGAGCAGCAGCGCCTCGGCCAGCACGGAGCGGTTGACCTGCTTGCGGGAGGAGCCGATCGCCCGCATCAGGCCGATCTCCCGGGTGCGCTGGGCGACCAGCATGGAGAAGGTGTTGATGATCAGGAAGATGCCGACGAGGAAGGCGATCCCGGCGAAGCCGAGCATCGCGTACTTCATGACGTTCATGAAGCCCGCGACATCCTTCTGGTTGGCGTCGGCGGTCTCCTTCGCGGTCTTCACCTGGACGTCGCCGCCGAGTTCGGCCGCGACGTTCTTCTTCAGCTGCGCGTCGCTAACGCCGGAGGCCGCCGTGACGTTGACGTTGGTGTAGACGTCGGTCTCGCCGACCAGGGCCTGCTGGGCGGTCTTGGTGTCGAGGTAGAAGATCGCGGCACCGGGGTTGGTGACCGTGAAGTCGGCGATGCCGGAGACCTGCGCCTTGTGGGTGCCGACCGCGCTGATCACGCCGATCTCGTCACCGAGCTTCAGGTCGTGCTTGTCGGCGGTGTCGGCGTCGACCATGATCTGGTCGGGGCTCTCGGGTGCCGCACCGGAGGTGATCTTCATGGTGCGGGCTTCGTTGGCGTTCCAGCTGCCGACGACGGTCGGGGCGCCGCTGGAGGGCGACAGGTTGTCCTTGTCGGCGTCGACGACGGTCACCGACGTCGAGAACACCGTGCCCTCGGCGGACTTGACCCCGTCGGCCTTGCGGACCTCGCCCAGCACGGAGGCCGGCATGACCGGCGGCCTGCCGTTGTCGGCGGTCGTCTCGCCGCTGTCGGAGGCGCCCTTGGCGCTCACCGTCACATCCGAGGAGGTGGCCGCGAAGAGCTTGTCGAACGTCGTGGACATGGTGTCCGTGAAGACGAGCGTCCCGCAGACGAAGCCCACCGACAGCAGGACGGCGATCGCCGACAGCGCCATGCGTCCCTTGTGCGCGACGAAGTTGCGCAGGGAGGTCTTCATGACGGTCATGACGTGCGCCCCCGGGCGTCGAAGTCCTTCATGCGGTCCAGGACGGCCTCCGCGGTCGGCTTGAACATCTCGTCGACGATGCGGCCGTCGGCGAGGTACAGCACACGGTCCGCGTAGCTGGCGGCGACCGGGTCGTGGGTGACCATCACGATGGTCTGGCCCAGCTCGTCCACGGACCGGCGCAGGAAGCCGAGGACCTCGGCGCCGGCGCGCGAGTCGAGGTTTCCGGTCGGCTCGTCCCCGAAGATGATCTCGGGCTGGGCGGCGAGCGCCCGCGCCACGGCGACGCGCTGCTGCTGGCCGCCGGACAGCTGGGTGGGCCGGTGCTTGAGGCGGTCGGCGAGCCCGACGGTCTCCACGACGCGCGTCAGCCACTGCTTGTCCGGCTTGCGGCCCGCGATGTCCATGGGCAGCGTGATGTTCTCTATGGCGTTGAGCGTCGGCAGCAGGTTGAACGCCTGGAAGATGAACCCGATCCGGTCCCGGCGCAGCTGCGTGAGCTTCTTGTCCTTCAGGCCGGTGATCTCGGTCTCGTCGAGGTAGATCTGCCCGCTGGTGACGGTGTCGAGCCCGGCGAGGCAGTGCATGAGCGTGGACTTGCCGGACCCCGAGGGGCCCATGATCGCGGTGAACTGGCCGCGTGCGATGTCCACGTCGACGTGGTCGAGGGCGACGACGCGGGTCTCACCGGTCCCGTAGGCCTTCACGACCTGCCGCGCCCGCGCGGCAACGGCCGTACGCCCTCCAGTGCCCCCGTGCCTGGGAATGGTCACAGCCGAAGTCACGGTATGTCTCCTATTTCGGTCAGCAGATGGTGAAGGCGGTCGCCTGGTCGACAGCCGCTGTACGCGAGGCCGGACGACGAACTCGTCCGACGCGTTTCAGTCTCGCGGCGGGGAGGGGTCCCGCGCTCTGGTGCTCAGCGCAGTCTTTTCCTGTGGAAAACCCCACCCCCGCCGGTGTGCAGAACCGCCCCCCGGCGGCGTAAAGCCAGGTTAAGGACCGACCCCTGCGCGTCTCGTCCTCCGTCGGTACGAACCCTCCCCAGGTCGTAGTACGGAGGTACCCCTAGGGGCAGTCCACCGAAGGGTGGAGACCGTCTCAGGGTTCGCTCCACCCGTCGGCCCGTTCAGGCTCCACCCTCCCGCTGCGTCAGGGTCAAGTGGAAAGCTGTGGGGCGGTAGGTAGGTGCAAGGGGCAGGCAAAGCGACGGCACCCGTGGCGCAGGCGTGGCCAGGGCGAGGGGGAGGAAACCCGGGGTGGGCAGCACCAGTTCCGCGGCACGTGAGACCGCAGGTCCCGCCACGACCGGCAGGCGGGGTGCCGTCGTCGCGGCGCTGATGCTCTCGATGGCGCTGGCGGCGCTCGACGCCACCATCGTCTCGACCGCGGTCCCGCAGATCGTCGGGGACCTCGGCGGTTTCTCCGTCTTCTCGTGGCTGTTCTCCGGCTATCTGCTGGCCGTGACCGTCACCCTGCCCGTCTACGGCAAGCTCTCCGACACCTTCGGCCGCAAACCGGTCCTCGTCGCGGGCTCGGTGCTCTTCCTCGTCGGCTCGCTGCTGTGCGCACTGGCCTGGAACATGGGGGCGCTCATCGCGTTCCGCATCGTGCAGGGCCTGGGCGGCGGCGCCCTCCAGGGCACCGTCCAGACACTCGCCGCCGACCTCTACCCGCTGAAGGACCGACCCAAGATCCAGTCGAAGCTGTCCACGGTGTGGGCGGTCTCGGCGGTCGCCGGTCCGGGTATCGGCGGTGTCCTCGCCGCCTATGCGGACTGGCGCTGGATCTTCCTGGTCAACCTGCCGATCGGCGCGGTCGCGTTGTGGCTGATCGTCCGTCACCTCCACGAGCCGGAGCGGGAAACCGGCACGCACGCGCGCGTGGACTGGGCCGGCGCGCTCGCGGTGTTCGCCTGCGGCGGTGTGCTGCTGACGGCCCTGGTACAGGGCGGGGTGGCGTGGTCGTGGCTGTCGGCACCCTCACTCGCCCTGTTCGGCACGGGACTTGCCCTGGTCGCGGTCGTGGTGCTGGTGGAGCGCCGGGCGGCGGAGCCGATCATCCCCGGCTGGGTGTGGCGGCGCCGTACGATCGCCGCGGTCAATCTGGCCCTGGGCGCGCTGGGTCTGCTGATGGTGGCGCCGGCGGTCTTCCTGCCCACCTACGCCCAGTCGGTACTGGGCCTCGCGCCGGTGGCCGCCGGATTCGTGCTGTCCGTATGGACGTTGAGCTGGCCGGTATCGGCGGCGCTGAGCCAGCACGTGTACCGCAGGATCGGCTTCCGCAACACGGCGATGCTGGGCATCGGCGCGGCCGCGCTGATCCTGTTCGCGTTCCCGTTCCTGCCGTACCCCGGGCAGGCCTGGCAGCCGACCCTGCTGATGCTGCTGCTCGGGGCCGCGCTGGGCCTGTTCCAGTTGCCGCTCATCGTGGGGGTGCAGTCGACGGTGGGGTGGGCGGAGCGCGGCACGACGACCGCGTCCGTGCTGTTCTGCCGCCAGACCGGCCAGACGGTCGGTGCGGCGGTCTTCGGCGCGGTCGCCAACGGGGTGCTGGCCGCCCGGCTCGGCGGCGCGAGCGACCTCGACTCGGTGACCCGGGCACTCGGCTCGGGCACGGCCCCGGAGGCGACCCGGCGGGCGATCGCCGACGCGGTGCACGCGGTCTACCTGGGCTCCTCCGGCGCGGCGGTACTGGCGTTCCTGGTGCTGCTGTTCCTCGCGCCCCGGAAATTCCCGGTGCTCAAGGACTGACGGTACGTATCCTCCCGCCCGTGCTGACCCTGGAACCGCTCCGGGCCGATCACGCGGACGCGCTGCTGGCCTTCGAGCGGGAGAACCGGGCGTACTTCGCCCGCTCGGTGCCGGACCGGGGACGCCTACTTCACGGCGGCGTCGCCGAACGCCACCGGTCGCTCCTCGCGGAGCAGCACGCGCGCGTGTGCCACTTCCATGTCGTCCTGGACGAGGGGGAACCTGGTCGGTCGTCCTGGACGAGGGGAAACCTGGTCGGCAGGGTGAACCTGGTCGACGTGACGGGCGGTTGCGCCGAACTCGCTACCGGGTGGGCGAACAGGCCGCGGGCCGGGGCGTGGCGTGGCGTGGCGAGGGCGGCCGTCGCTCAGGTGTGCCGCCTGGCCGCCACCGGCTACGGGCTGACCTCCCTCACCGCGGTCACGACCCTGGACGACCCGGCCCTCCATGACCGTCCTGGCCCGCAACGGCTTCACACGCGTCGAGGACACCACCGTGGCCGGCCGCCCCGGAGTCCGTTTCGTACGCACCTCGGACGACTCGCCGTCAGGAAACAGGGTTAATGCGGGTAACACCCGAGGTCAGCTCAGTAAGCGCGTACCGACCAATCAGTTTGCCCAAAGGCTCGCGTCGACCCGGTACCGCGAAGTAACGTGCGTGGCTCCCCCCCCACCTCCCTGCGGTCCGCCGCACCGGATCCGACCCTCGCAAGGAGCACCGGGATGTCCTACGACCCGCCGCCACCGTCCTATCCGTACCGGCCGCCGGATTCCTCCCCTTCCTACGACACCTACCCCTGGCTGCCGCAGCAGCCGCCCGAACCGGCCGGGCCGCGCCCTCAGCGCCACGCCGCACTCGGGCACCACAGCGACCTGCGGGTGCTGCGCAGCGCCTACCGCTGGCAGCGGCGCGTGGCCACGCTCACGGCGCTCGGCTACTTCGTTCTGTTCCTGATCCTGTCGGCGTTCGCACCGTCGTTCATGACGAGCACCGTCACCGACGGCCTGCCCACCGGCCTGCTGCTCGCGCTCGTCCAGGTCCCCGTGACCTGGCTGGCGATCGCCCTGTACGAGCAGACGGCCCGCCGCCGCGTCGACCCCCTCGCGGACCGGATACGCAAGCAGGCCGAACTGGACGCCAGGCGGGAGGGAACGCGGTGACCACCGAGTTCAGCGGCAACGCCCAGTCGATGTCGCTCGTGGGCTTCACGGCGGTGGCCACGATCACCCTGCTGCTGTGCGTGATGACGGGCCCGGACCGGGACGACCTCGACGAGTTCTACACCGGCTACAGCTCCCTGTCCCCCATGCGCAACGGCCTGGCGATCGCCGGCGACTACATCTCCGCCGCGACCGTCCTCGGCACGGGCGGCGTGATCGCCCTGTTCGGCTACGACGGGACCGTACTGGCCCTCAGTACGGCACTGTCGCTGATGCTGTTGATGTTCCTGCTGGCCGAACCGCTGCGCAACGCGGGCCGGTTCACCATGGGCGACGCGCTGACCCGCCGTATGCCGGGACGCGGTGTCCGTATCGCGGCCTGCGCGGTGACCCTGGCGGCGCTGGTGCCGCTGATGGTGGTGCAACTGGCGGGCACCGGGCAGTTGATGGCGTTCGTCCTCGGCTTCTCCGGCGAGTCGTTGCAGACGGGCTGCATCATCGGCGTGGGCGCGCTGATGATCAGTTACGCGGCGATCGGCGGGATGAAGGGAACCGCCCTCATCCAGATCCTGAAGATCGTGATGCTGCTCGGCTCCGGCATGGTGGTCGCGATGCTGATCCTGCACCGGTTCGACTGGGATCCGGGGGCCCTGTTCAGCGCGGCAGCCCAGAACAGCGGCGTGGGCTCGGCGTTCCTCTCGTCGGGGCTCCAGTTCGCGGGCGGCCCCAGCCCCGACCTGGACATGATCACCGCGCAGCTGACGGTGGTCCTCGGCGGTGGCGTACTGCCGCACGTCACCATGCGCATGTACACCGCCTCCAGTGCCCGGCAGGTGCGGCGTTCGATGTCCTGGGCGGTGTCGGGTGTGGCGCTGTTCGTGCTCGTCATCACGGTCGTCGGGTTCGGCGCGACGGCCCTGGTCGGGCGGGCGGTGATCGCGCAGGTGGACCCGCAGGGCAACACGGCCTATCTGCTGGGCTCCCAGGCGGCGTTCGGCCCGGACGTGTCGACGGCGGAGACGTTCCTGTTCACGACCGTCACCACGGCGGTCTTCCTCACGCTGCTCGCCTCGGTCGCCGGGATGATCCTCGCCTGCGCCAACTCCCTCGCGCACGACGTGTTCGCGGCCCGGGTGCGGGAGATGTCACCGCGCCGCGAGATGACGGTGGCCCGGATATCGGCGCTGGCGGTGGGTGCCCCGGCGATCGTCCTGGCCACGCTCGTCCAGCATCGCAGCCTGCAACCCCTGGTGACGCTGTCCTTCTGCCTGGGCGCCTCGGCCATCGCGCCCGCGCTCGTCTACAGCCTCTTCTGGCGCCGCTACACCCGAACGGGCCTGCTCAGCACCCTCATCGGCGGCTCGCTGGCCGTCCTGCTGCTGATGCCGGGCACCAACCTGGTCTCCGGCTCACCCGTCTCCGCCTTCCCCGACGCCGACTTCAACTGGTTCCCGTTCACCACCACCGGCCTGCTCTCCATACCCCTGGGCTTCGCCTGCGGCTGGCTGGGCACGATGGCTTCCGGCCGCCGCAAGTCGGACGAACAACGCCACGAGTACGAGGCGGTGGAGGCCTGGATCCTGGCGGGCGCGGTGCGCAGGGATCGCTGACGCGGAGGCTACGGCGGCGGGCGGCCCGGGGTTCCGTGCGGCAGCCGGCGGCCGGTGGGGCGCGCGGGGTCAGGTGGCAGCGGCACGAAGGCGCGCCACCCAGGCGCCGAACGTCCCATCACCCCCGCCACCCCCGCCAGCCGTACGACCCCATCACTGCGCCGCCACCCGCCCCGCCCACGCCGTCAGGCTGGTGTGTACGCGGTCGATGTGTGCCCGCGCGTCGTCCCCGCGCTCGGCGTGCTCGCGCAGCACTCGCTCCGTCTCCTGTTCGACGGACTCCGCGTGCGCGTGAGCCTGGGCGAGCAACTCCTCGGCGCGCGCGGCTGCCTCTTCCTGCCGGTGCCGGGTGGAGTCCTCGGCGTCGGCGAAGGCCTGCTCGGCCTCGGACAGCGCCCTTTCGGCCCGTGACACCGCTTCCGCGTGGCGGGCATCCAGCGCGGCCGCCCGGGCGGCGTCCTCCCGGTCCATCTCGGCCCACCGCTCGGCGTGCTCCTTGGCCTGCTCGGCCAGCATTCCGGAGGTGCGCTGCCGCATCTCCCGCAACGCGGCCAGCGCCTCGCCCCGCTGTTCCCCGGCCTCACGGCCGGCCACGGTCAGGATCTCGCCGGCCTCGGCGCGCGCCGCGAGCAGCCGCTGCCGGGCGCGTTCGTCCGCGTCGGCGCGTACGGCCTCGGCGCGCGCCTGCGCGGACTCGCGCACGCCGGCCGCGGACGCGCACGCCCCGTCCACGAGTTCCCGCGCCTCCCGCCGCGCCCCCTCCCGTACGGCCGCGGCTTCCTCCTGGCCGAGTTCGAAGAGCCGCCGTGCCCGCTCCCCGAGCGACTCGTAGGTCTGCGGGACCAGCCGCGCGACGACCTCCCGCAGCTCTTCCAGTCCCGCGTCCATGTGCCGGGCGAGCACCGTCAGCCGCGCGGCCCTCTCCCAGGCCGCGTCACGATCCTCGGAGAGGGCCTCGGCGTACTCGTCGACCTGCTCGGGACGGTAACCGCGCCCCCGCACGGCCAGAAAGCCGTGCGGAGACACCGATGCGCTGCTCATGCTGGGGCCCCTCTCCACCACGCCGACGCGCGATCGAGCACGAAATGGGATGATTTCGCGCACATCTTGGTGGATCAGACGGAAGTGTTCATAACGCGACACTCCGCACAGAGGTCACGGGCCCCCGGCCCGGCCGTACGGCCGTCAGCCCCACGTCGCGCCCGCGGGCTCCTTGACGGTCGTGTTGATGCGCCGTGCTGACGCGGTGCGTGTCAGCACGGCATGAAAGAGCCGGGCCCGGCGGCCTCACGACCGACCGGACCCGGCTCCTCAGCACACGTCAGCGGCGGCGCGTCACAGCAGTCCGTCCCACATCTGCTCCAGCAGCACCGACCACCAGCTCTCCGGCGACCCCAGCGCGGCCGGGTCGAGCGCGGCCAACTGGGCCTGGAAATCGACGGTCCAGCGCCCCGCCTGCTCCTGGGTCAGCCCGAACCTGAGCCGCCACATCCGCCCGAGCAGAGCCAGGCAGCGCGCGAACTCCGGCAGCCCGGTGTTCACGAACTGCGGCGGTACGGGCGCCCCGCCCGGCCCCGCCTCCACCGGCACGGCGACGATGTTCGCCGTCCCGTACTGCACGCAGATCGCCTTGCCGAAGTCGCTGCCCATCACCAGGTAGGAACCCGCGTCCGCGGCCGGCTGCACACCGCGCTCGGCCGCCAGCTCCGCCAGGGTCGGCACGGGCCGGCCCGGCTGCGCCTGCGCCCAGAAGAAGGGACCCATGTCCATCGGCAGGCCCGCCGCCACCAACGTGTGCGCCACGACCGGCGGCACGCCCTGCCGGGACACGGCGGCCTGCTCGAACCGGAACACCCCCGGCCCGAACGCGGCCGCCAGCTCCTGCGCGATGCCCTCCGGCGGGATCGGCGGCACCGCCTGCACCGGCGGCAACGGCGCCCGCACCGGAGCCGGACGCGCCGGGCCGTCCGCCACCTGGTGCAACTCGCCCTGGTGGGCCAGCAGTTGCTGCATGCCCTGCTGCCGGCTCGCGTGGTCCGTACCGTACGGCGCGATGCTCGTGATCCGCGCCTGCGGCCACTGCTCCCGGATCATCCGCGCGCAGTAGGCACCCGGCAGCTCACACGACTCCAGCTCGGTGTGCAGCTCCAGCACCTGGCCCGGGGGCACGTTCATGGCCCGCAACTCGTGGAAGATCTGCCACTCCGGGTGCGGCGTACCCGGCGCCGAACGCCGGATCAGCTGCTGCTCGGAACCGTCCTGCGCGCGGTAGCGCAGCACGGCCTGGTAGCCGGGGCCGACCGTCGGCTGCCCGGCGGGCTGCTGCGGATAGCCGTACGCCGGAGGCTGACCGGGGGCGGGCTGACCGGGCGGCGGCATCGCACCGGGGGGCATGGCGCCGGGCGGCACCGCACCCGGTGGCATCGCGCCGGGCGGCATCGCGCCGGGCGGCATCGGCGGCGCACCAGGCACGCCAGGAGCGCCCTGGGCGCCTGGGGCACCCGGGGCAGCGGGTGGTGCGCCGGGAGCCTGCGGCGGCGGAGGCACGCCGGGGCGGCCCGCCGGAGGCGTGGCCAGCATGGTCTCCGCGTGATGCACGGGGCCCGGGCCGCCGGGAACACCCGGGGCACCCGGCGCACCAGGCGGGTTCGGCGCACCCGGCGGCTGAGGAGCACCAGGCACGCCAGGAGGCCCCGGAGGCTGCGGTGCGCCCGGGCCCGTTCGACCGGGATCGGCCAGCATCGTGGCGGCATGGTGGACACCACCGGGGGGCGTACCACCGGGGGCGCCAGGCGGGTTCGGAGCGCCCGGAGGCTGCGGCGCACCAGGAGGACCCGGCGGCTGCTGCTGGGGAGGCAGCGGAGCACCAGGGCCCTCATTGCCCGGGCCTCCAGACCCCCCAGGGCCCCCGGAGCCCTCAGGCCCAAGCGCCGACACGAGCTGCGTAGGCACATAACCACCCGCCGGATTACCCGGCGCACCGGGCCCCGACGGCGGCGGCGTACCGCCCGGCCGCGCACCCGGCGTCCCCGGGGCACCCGGTGGAGGCGGCGTCGTCGGCCCCGCGCCCCGTCCACGACCCGGCGGCGGAGCCGCCTTGCTGGTCGCGGCGTCGGCGATGTCCCCGGCGTTCGGCGCGAGCGGCCGCTCAGGCGCACCCGGCCCGTTCGGCGGCTGCGGAACACCCGCGGGACCAGCAGGACCGGCAGAAGCAGCCGCACTGCGGGGACCAGCAGGCCCAGAAGCGGCCACGCCCCCCGCAGACCCCACAGATCCACCGTCGGCACCCTGCGGATACCCGTACGGCTGCCCGCCCGGCACAGGCGGAGGCGTGCTGCCCTGCGGCACACCACCAGGTGGCGTACCCGGCACGCCCGGCGCCGGAGCGGCACCCGCAGCCCCCGGCGGATAGTCGTAGCCCGGCCCACCAGGTGCAGCCGCACCCGCACCCGAACCGCCCTGCGCGTTCGGATCGTCGATCGCCGGTGAGACCGCCGTCGGCGGAAGCTGGCTGCCGCCCGACAGCAGCGCCGTCTTGGCCTCCGGCGTCGTCGCCGGCGTGTCACCGTCGGTCTCGCTCAGCGGCGGCGCGAAGACCGTCGCGGGCAGCGGTACGGAACGGTCGTCACCGGCATCGCCGTTGGTGTCCGTACCCGCCCAGGGCGTGGCCCCGGCAGGCGCACCCGGCGCCTGAGCTCCCCCGCCGTCACTCCCCACGGCAGCAGGCCAGGACGCACCGGAAGCGGATTCACCCCCCACCGCAGCGCCGGCAGAAGCAGAGCCCGAAGCACCAGCCGGGTCGGCAGCGGAAGCCGAAGCGGCACCCGCACCCGCACCCGCCGCCGCACCCGAGCCGGCCCCCCGCCGATCCGGAATCCCCAGCTTGTCCGCCGCGTCCTGCAACCACTCCGGCGGAGTCAGCAGGAAGGACGTCTGGTTCAGATCCACCCGGGCCGCCGGAGCCGGCGCCGGCTCCTCCGCCGTGTCCGGACGGCCGTACTCCTCCTCGTACCGGCGGATCACCTCACCCACCGGCAGCCCGGGCCACAGCGTCGCCTCGCCGCTGTCCCGCGCGATCACCAGCCGCTGCGCACCACCGTCGGAACGCGGCCCGTCCGCCCGGTCCTCGGCCCACACCACGAACCCCAGGTCGAACTCCCGCACCCGCACCTCACGATGCTGGTACGACGGCACGTCCCCGTTGATCCACTCTTCCGCGCGCTCCTGCGCCTGCGCGTAGGTCACCATCGCTGAAGTCACTCCCCCACGGCCGAGGACGACACCGCGCCCACCGGCACCACACGCGCGAACCCGCCGTCCACCATCAAGTTCGCCACCGTCTCCAACTCCGGCGGATCACCGGCCAGCCGCGACAGGAAGACATCGAAGTCGTCCCCGCACGGCAGCAGCAACCGCTCCACCCGCTCCGCCGGCGGCACCGAGGGATCCACGTCCCGCGCGTCGTCGTACGCGCAGAACCACACCGAACCGATCCGGTCGCCCTTGACCTTCACCGCCAGCAGCCCGCCCTGCACGAACGCGACCCCCAGGTAGTCCTTGGTCAGATGGTCACGCAGACACTTGTTCACGTACACCAGGTCGTTGACGGCCGCCTCGTCCCGCACGGTGAAGAACGGCTGGTCGATCAGCAGCCCCAGCTCCGCGTCCAGCGCGGCACCCACCGGCGCACAACCCCCCGCCGCCTTCAGGAACGACCGGTACGGACCCGGCAGCCGGTAGCCGAGGTCCTCCTCGACGCCCTGCACCTGCGACTCCGTCACCGCCACACCCGACTTCGGCAGCCCGAAGTGCGCCGGACGCGTCTCCTGCAACGGCCGCGTGCCCCGCTTGGCATGGTCGACGCCCGACGTCGCCACACCACCGTGGTGCCGCAGCAACGCCTTCACCTCGACCGGGACCAGCTCCAGCCGCCGCGAGCCCACCGCGTGGTGCCACGTCCAGCCGTGCGGCGTCGCCACCGCCGGCACCGTGTCCCACAACTCGTGCCCGGACGCCGACAGCGCCATGTTCGCCGACACGTAGTCCGTCAGCCGCAACTCGTCGACACCGAAACCCTCCGGCGGCTCCGCGATCTCCGCGGCCGCACGCGCGTAGGGCGAGAAGTCGGGGTAACCACGCTCGTCGACCCGTACCCCTCTCGGGTGACGGGCCGCCCGGACCGGATCCGGGAAATGCACGACCTGCCCGGCGTAGGCCGCGTTCGGCGGCGCGGCTTGCTGCCCGAGCCGACCTGTCGTCATGGCGGTTGCCCCCTGCGGCACTCTGTACGACCCGTATTGACCACCCTTGGCGCACTACGGCCCGTATCGACTGTCACGTCTGTCTGTCTCGACTTCACTGCACTTCCCTGCACCCGCCGACCCCACGGATCACCCTCCGGTTCACTGCATCGATCTCCGAACGGATCACCGCACGGCCCGCGGTGCCGACAGCCTATGCGGTACGACGACACCGGTCACCGGCACCGGTCAGCCGCCCCTCCGCTTCCGTGACCAGCCGTCACCCCACCGTGACGGCACGCCCCGGTACGGGCGTGTCACCGCTCCCCAGCTTCCGCACCAGCCACGGCATTTGGCAGTCTGTGACCCCCGGGGGATGCACGGAGGGGAATACGATCATGAACGCGACACAGACGGGACCACACACCGGCAGGTCCGCCGACCCACGAAACGGCGACCCCCGGAGCAGTGCCCCACGCACCGGCGCCCCCCGAAGCGGCGACCCCCGCATCGGCTGGAGCGCCACCGAAGCGCCCCACGCCCCCGTCCTCCACCACCGCCGCGACGGCATCCTCCCCACCGTCGCCGCCGCCCTCTCCGTCCGCGGCGCCACCCTCACCGGCACCGCCGCCCGCGGCGACACACCCCCCGCCCTGCACCCCCTCGTCCAGGACTTCCTGGACACCCTCACCAGCGCCCAGCGCGACCGCTTCACCGGCCGCTGCGCCGAGACCATCCTCATCTCCCGGCACATCACCGCCGCCGACGCCGCCCGCAGCAAACGCGCCGCACGCAAACCCATGACCAACGGCGAGGCCCGCAAAGCCCTCAAGCAGGCCAAACTCACCGCCCGCCGCATCCGCGAGGACGGCGACCCCCTCCACGGCAGCTTCGCCACCCCCTGCCGCGCCTGCACCGCGCTCAGCGCCCACTTCGGCGTCCGCATCGTCGACCCGGCGGCCACGACCGGCTGACGCCCCCCACCCCCCCCACGCACACCGAAGCCCCCTGGCACCACGGCGCGCACCACACGCCACCCATGACCTCGACGAGACGAAGGGCAGATGCACACCGACCGCACCTCCACCACCCGCTTCGCCGTACAAGTCGACGCCGCCCTGCGCGCCGCCGGCTGGCAACCCGGACGCTGGGACATCAAACAGGCCGAGATCTGGGCGGACGCCCTGCGCGACCACGCCTCACCCGCCGGCCACCGCCACACCGTCTTCCCCGCGGCCGTCGAAGCCTGGGCCGAGTTCGGCGGACTCCACATCACCCCCACCGGCCCCGGCCGCCAGGTCGCCCCCGCCACCCTCCACCTGGACCCCCTGCACGGCCTCCACATGGCCCGCACCCTCGGCGACCTCGGCCGCGCCCTCGGCACCGAGGTCTGCCCCCTCGGCGCCGAAACCGACAGCCAGGCCCTCCTCGCCATCGACACCGAAGGCCGCGTCTACACCCTCGACCACACCGGCGACTGGTACCTCGGCCCCCACATCGACCAGGCCCTGACCACCCTCATCGCCGGCACCGAACCCACACGCCTGACAACGGGCTGACCAGAACAGCCGACGACCGACGACCGGCCGGAACCCCGGGGGCTACGACGCCGGAATCACCGCCGACACCCGAAAACCCCCCGCATCCGTCGGCCCGGACACGAACACCCCGCCCAGCGCGGCAACCCGCTCCTTCATCCCCACCAGCCCGTTCCCCCCGGACGGCAACCGCGCCGACGACGCCGCCGCCTCCGGCGGCTCGTTCTCCACCTGCATCGCGATCTCCGACACCCGATGCGCCAGCCGCACATACGTCTTCGCCCCGGCCGCGTGCTTGTGGACGTTCGTCAACGCCTCCTGCACCACCCGATACGCCGTCTGCTCCACCTCCGGCGCATACGACCGGGCATCCCCCTCCACCGACAGATCGACCACCATCCCCGCGGCGGCCGACTGCCCGACCAGCTCCTCGATCTCCGCCAGACACGGCCCCTCGTCATCGGCGGCCAGCGAAGCCGCCGCCGCGGCAGCCCACCCCACCGCCGCCAACGGCACCGACGCGGCACGCTCACGCCGCTCGCCCCCGCCACTGCGCAGCACCCCGAGCATCTCCCGCAACTCGGTCAGCGCCTGCCGCCCCATGTCCCCCACGAGCGCGGCATTCCTGACGGCCTTCTCGGGATCCTTCCGCGCCACCGCCTGAAGCGCGGCGGCATGCACGACCATCAGACTCACCCGATGCGCGACGACATCGTGCATCTCCCGGGCGATCCGCGTCCGCTCCTCGTTCCGGGCCCACTCGGCCCGCTCCTCCGCCCGCTCCGCGAGCAGCTGAAGCTCCCGCTCCAGACTGTCCGCACGCTCCCGCAGACTCTCCATCAGCCGCCGCCGGGCCCCCACATACAGGCCGAGCAGCACCGGAGGCGCCGTGAAGCCGAGCGACATCGTGATGGCGGCGAAGGGCACGAACCAGTCCCCTATGTCCAGATCGCCCCGCACCATGTCCTGCCGCGTCTTCACGAACGTCACGATGAGCGTCCCCACCAGCGACATCCCCGCCAGCGAGCCGATGATCCGCCGGGGCAGCTCGGACGCCGCCAGGGTGTAGAGGCCGACGACGCCCATCAGGAAACCCATCTGGGCGGGCGTGATGGCGATCGAGACCAGCACGACGGCGATCGGCCAGCGACGCCGCACGAGCAGTACAGACCCGGCCAACAGGCCGAAAACGACCCCCGCGGCCACCGGGATCCCCGCCTCCTTGGCGAACGGAAAACCCTCCGCCCCGCACTCCAGCGCGGACACCACGGCCAGACTCACATCGAACACGGCACTACGCCGTCTGGCCCACCACCACGGCCCTCCCCGGGCCGTCACATGGTCTTCCCCCGTCGCGGTCATGCCTCCAGCCTACGGGCGCCCGCAGCCGGTTTTCCGGCGAGTTTCCCGGACTGGCCTACACCACACTCCGTGACCGTTCGGCTGCGATACGGCCCGATATCCCTCGAACTGCTGAATCGCTCACCGTTCGACCCCGGAACCCTCCATTCCGCCCGGACGGTATGCGTATGACACATGCCACTGGCAAATACGCCGACTTCGAGGGACTGCGGGAGAGGGCGGTGGCGCTGCGGCGCGCAGGGCTGAGCCGACGCCAGATCCGCGACCGGCTGCACGTCGACAACAACGACATCCTCAACCGCCTGCTGGAGGGCGAGCCGCCGCCGGTATGGACGAAGCGCCCGAACGCGAAGGACAACCTCCGCGAGCGGGCCCGGGAGCTCCGGCTCCAGGGCTGGACGTACGACCAGATCCAGGTGGAGCTGGGGTGCTCCAAGAGTTCGATCTCGCTGTGGGTACGAGATCTGCCGAAGCCGGAGCGCAAGCGGACCCGCGAGGAAGCCTCCGCCATCGCGAAAAGAGGCTGGGAAGCCACGCTCCGACTGCGCGAGGAGGAGCGCCAGCGAACCAAGCAGCAGGCCATGCAGGAAGTGAGCAGCCTGACCGACCGCGAGCTTTTCCTGATCGGCGTGGGCCTCTACTGGGCCGAGGGAGCCAAGAGCAAGCCCTACAGCCGCCGAGAGCGCATCACCTTCGTGAACAGCGATCCCGACATGATCAGCGTATTCCTGGCCTGGCTGAACCTGCTCGGCGTGGAACCCTGCACCCTCAGATTCGCAGTACAGATCCACGAGACCGCGAACGTGGCGGCTGCGGAGGCATTTTGGGCCGCCCACGTCGGCGTCGCGCCAACCGACCTCCTCAAGACAACCCTCAAGCGACACAACCCGAACACCAACCGCAAGAACACCACCGAGACCTACAACGGATGCCTCCGCGTCGACGTGAGAGACGGAGCAGACCTGTACCGTCGCATCGAAGGCTGGTGGTGCGGCATAGTAGGGGCTGCCACCGCATCCGATCTACAAAATCGGGCATAGCGGTAATCCCGGGTCGTCTAAGGGCAAGACGTCAGATTTTGGTTCTGATCATGGGGGTTCGAGTCCTCCCCCGGGAGCACACTCTCGGTTCGGGTCCTGGCTGATGAAACTGCGGTCAGGCCCCACACCCCCACCCCCCACAAAACCCCCCGGTATCCTGCGGATGTCACCCCACCCCATCCACAGCCGAAGGGCATCCCGTGAGCGCCAACCGCCCGGCAGCCGTCGTCGTTCTCGCAGCGGGTGAGGGCACCCGTATGAAGTCGGCCACACCCAAGGTCCTGCACGAGATCTGCGGCCGCAGTCTCGTGGGACACGTGCTCGCCGCCGCGGGCGAGCTGCACCCCGAGAACCTGGTCGTCGTGGTCGGCCACGCCCGTGAGAAGGTCACCGCCCATCTCGGCGAGATCGCCCCGGCCGTCCGCACGGCGGTACAGGCGGAGCAGAACGGCACGGGGCACGCCGTGCGGATGGGTCTGGAAGCGCTCGGCGGGTCCGTCGACGGGACGGTCGTCGTCGTGTGCGGGGACACTCCCCTGCTCACCGGCGAGACGCTGCGGGCCCTCGCCGCCACCCACACGGAAGACGGCAACGCGGTCACCGTGCTGACCGCCGAGGTGCCGGACGCGACGGGCTACGGCCGGATCGTGCGGGACGACTCGGGTGCGGTGACGGCGATCGTGGAGCACAAGGACGCCACCGACGCCCAGCGGTCGATCCGGGAGATCAACTCGGGGGTGTTCGCGTTCGACGGGCAGTTGCTCGCCGACGCGCTGAAGAAGGTGCGGACCGACAACAGTCAGGGCGAGGAGTACCTGACCGACGTGCTCGGGATCCTGCGCGAGGCCGGGCATCGGGTCGGGGCGTCCGTGGCGGGCGACCACCGGGAGATCGCCGGCATCAACAACCGCGTGCAGCTCTCGGAGGCCCGCCGCATCCTCAACGACCGGCTGCTCACCGAGGCCATGCTGTCCGGTGTCACGGTCATCGATCCGGCGACCACCTGGGTCGATGTGACGGTCACGTTCGAGCAGGACGCGGTCGTGCACCCGGGCACGCAGCTGCACGGGTCGACGCACCTCGGCGAGGGCGCGGAGGTCGGGCCCAACTGCCGGCTGACCGACACCCTGGTGGGTGCCGGCGCGCGCGTGGACAACACGGTGGCGGTGGGCGCGGAGGTGGGCGCGGAGGCGAGCGTCGGGCCGTTCGCGTATCTGCGTCCGGGGACCCGGCTGGGTGCCAAGGGCAAGATCGGGACGTACGTCGAGACGAAGAACGCCTCCATCGGGGAGGGTACGAAGGTGCCTCATCTCTCCTATGTCGGTGACGCGACGATCGGTGATCACACGAACATCGGTGCCGCGAGCGTGTTCGTGAACTACGACGGTCAGGACAAGCACCACACGACCGTCGGTTCTCATTGCCGTACGGGCTCGGACAACATGTTTGTGGCGCCTGTCACGGTCGGGGACGGCGCGTACACCGCCGCCGGGTCCGTGATCACCAAGGATGTGCCGCCCGGTTCGCTGGCCGTGGCCCGTGGTCAGCAGCGGAATATCGAGGGTTGGGTGGCTCGGAAGCGTCCGGGGAGCGCGGCCGCGAAGGCGGCCGAGGCGGCTTCCCGGGGGTCGGCCGAGGAGGGCTGACCGGAAACCGGTGCCTCAAACACGGCGTACGGTGATAAGTGCATGCCCGCACCCCCACCAGCTGAGACGGCCTCTCGCAAGCCGGCTGAGAGGTCTCTCGACACCCAGCTGCGACACCTCTGAGGAGACAGTGCTGTGACCGGGATCAAGACGACCGGCGAGAAGAAGTTGATGTTCTTCTCCGGCCGCGCCCACCCCGAGCTTGCCGAGGAGGTCGCCCAGCAGTTGGGTGTCGGGGTTGTCCCGACGAAGGCCTTCGACTTCGCGAACGGGGAGATCTATGTGCGCTATCAGGAGTCGGCACGTGGTGCCGACTGTTTCCTGATCCAGAGCCACACGGCTCCGATCAACAAGTGGATCATGGAGCAGTTGATCATGATCGACGCGCTGAAGCGTGCGTCGGCCCGCTCCATCACCGTCATCGTGCCGTTCTACGGTTACGCGCGGCAGGACAAGAAGCACCGGGGACGTGAACCGATTTCGGCGCGTCTGATCGCGGACATGATGAAGACCGCGGGTGCGGACCGGCTGCTGACCGTGGATCTGCACACGGACCAGATCCAGGGCTTCTTCGACGGTCCGGTGGACCACCTGTTCGCCCTGCCGCTGCTGGCGGACTACGTGGGCCGGAAGGTGGACCGGAACAAGCTGACGGTCGTGTCTCCGGACGCGGGCCGGGTGCGGGTCGCCGACCGCTGGTGCGACCGGCTGGGTGCGCCGCTGGCGATCGTGCACAAGCGCCGGGACAAGGACGTCGCGAACCAGGTCACCGTCCACGAGGTCGTGGGTGAGGTGAAGGGGCGCGTGTGTGTCCTGGTGGACGACATGATCGACACGGGCGGGACGATCTGTGCCGCCGCGGACGCGCTGTTCGCGCATGGTGCGGAGGACGTCATCGTGACGGCGACGCACGGTGTGCTGTCGGGTCCCGCGGCGGATCGGCTGAAGAACTCGCGGGTGAGTGAGTTCGTGTTCACGAACACGCTGCCGACGCCGGGTGAGCTGAGCGGGGACCTGGACAAGATCTCGGTGCTGTCGATCGCGCCGACGATCGCGAACGCGGTGCGTGAGGTGTTCGAGGACGGTTCGGTGACGAGCCTGTTCGACGACCAGTAGGAGTCCCTGGTCGGGCTTGTGTAGATCGTTTTGGGTGCGGCCTCCCTCGCCGAGTAGACTGCTGAAGTTGCTCGGCGAGGGAGGCCGTACCGCTTCTTCTGGAGGCTTGTACGGCGGTCCGTTATCGACGCGCTCTTCGTAGCAGGCCGTTCGTGGCCGGGTGACCACGTCCGTTTCTGACTTCGAGGAGTGAGTATGTCCGAGGTGAAGATCTCCGCCGCGACGCGCACCGAGTTCGGCAAGGGTGCCGCGCGCCGTATCCGTCGTGAAGACAAGGTTCCGGGTGTCCTGTACGGGCACGGTTCGGACCCGCTGCACCTGACCCTGCCGGGTCACGACCTGCAGATGGCGCTGCGTACGGCGAACGTGCTGATCGCGCTGGACATCGACGGCAAGACCAACGAGCTGGCGATTCCGAAGGCCGTGCAGCGTGACCCGCTGAAGGGTTTCCTGGAGCACGTGGACCTGCAGCTGGTCACGCGTGGCGAGCAGGTCAACGTCGAGATCTACGTCCACACCGAGGGTGAGCTGGCCCCGGGCGGCAACCTGCTGGAGCACGTGCTGAACGCGCTGCCGGTGGTGGCCGAGGCGACCCACATCCCGGAGTCCGTGACCGTCTCCGTCGAGGGTCTGACGGCCGGTGACTCCATCCTGGCCAAGGACATCCCGCTGCCGAAGGGCACGACGCTGGACGTCGAGGAGGACACCGTCGTCCTGCAGGTTCTGGCCGCGCAGGCCGAGGAGCCCTCCGAGGGCGAGGAAGAGGGCTCAGAGGCCGCCGAGGCCTGATCCCTCGTCGTCGTTTCGTCGGCCGCTGTTCCCGTGCGGAGCAGCGGCCGACGCGTATGAAGGAGACATGGACGTGACGACCGATGCCGCCGTGCCCTGGCTGATCGTGGGACTGGGCAATCCGGGGCCGGAGTACGCGGGTAACCGGCACAACGTGGGCTTCATGGTGGCCGATCTGCTGGCGGAGCGGATCGGGGGGAGGTTCAAGCGGGCCGGGAAGGCGCAGGCGCAGGTCGTCGAGGGCCGGATCGGGCCGCCGGGGCCGATGAGCCGGCGGGTGGTTCTGGCGAAGCCGATGTCGTACATGAATCTGTCGGGCGGGCCGGTGAACGCGCTGCGGGATTTCTACAAGGTGCCGGTGGCCCATGTGGTGGCGATTCATGATGAGTTGGACATCGATTATGGGATGCTGCGGCTGAAGCTGGGTGGCGGGGACAACGGGCACAACGGGCTGAAGTCGATGACGAAGGCGTTCGGGGCGGACTATCACCGGGTGCGGTTCGGGATCGGCCGGCCGCCGGGTCGGATGCCGGTGGCGGATTTCGTGCTGAGGGATTTCTCGTCGGCGGAGCGCAAGGAGCTGGACTACTTCGTGGACCGGGCGGCGGACGCGGTGGAGTGTCTGGTGATCGAGGGGCTGGAGCGGGCGCAGAGTACGTACAACTCCTGACTTGTCACCCTCGGGAGTTGACCGGCCGTGCGGATATGGCCAATGATCCCGGCCATGCCTGCCTCTGCTGCCGTCACTCACGAGAGCGCCCATGCCGTGTTGCGGTTCGGGCGGTTCGCGGCGATGGGTGCGGTCGCGGTGCTGATCCTGATCGCGGGTGTGTGGGCGTCGTGGGGTACGGCGCAGCACGTGATGCTGACGAAGGGCCGGGAGCGCGGCACGGTCGAGGTGACGCGGTGTGGGCAGGACACGTGTACGGGGCGGTACTCGCCGTTGTCTGAGGGGTGGCGACCCCGCTCGAGGGTGGTCCTGGAGAAGTCGGTCGCGGTGCAGAAGGGCCGGACCTACACGGTGGTCTTGAAGCCCGGCAGTGATGACGCGGTGCGCTCGGGCCCGGCCGGGGTGCTGTACGCGTGGATTCCGCTGGGTGGTGCGCTGTTGCTGGCGTCGGTCGTGGTGGCGGGCGGTCTGCTGCGTACGCGGGCGGCGTGGGTGATGGCGTTGTCGGGGGTGGCGTTGCTGACGGCCGCTTTCGTGACTGTCTGAGGGGTTCTGGCGTTCTTCCCTTCTGTGGAGGGGAGGAGCGTTGTGTGTTCGTGATTGACGGGCCCTCGGGCGAGGCTGGAAGCTGAGCCGCCCCCTCCACATCTTCCCGGTCACTTCTCGAAGATGGATGACTTCTCGATGCGAACTCTTTCGCGCGCCGGTGCTGTCGCCGCCGCGGCTTGCGTGGTTTTCCTGCTCGCTCCGGCCGCTCAGGCGTCCCCTCCCGGTGACAACGGCACGGTCAAGATCCACGATGCTTCGACGGGCGAGGAGCTGCGCCGCAACGAGCCGCACGTGTGCACGTTCTACCTGGACGCTTTCGGTTTCGACGGGGGCCAGGAGGTCGACTGGCGCATCGACGCGATCCCCCCGAGCGAGAACAGGGGGGAGACGGTGAAGTCCGGCGCGCTGACGCTGGACGCGGAGGGTCACGGCCGTACGGAGGACCTGTCGCTGCCCGACGGGCACTACAAGCTGTTCTGGAACTTCGACGGCGAGAAGGGTGCCGCCAAGCACAAGGTGTTCTGGACGGACTGCGAGGACGGGCAGGAGCCCGGCGGTTCGACGCCGTCCGGGGCGGCTTCCCCGTCGCCCTCGTCCGGGGCGTCCGAGGCGCCGTCGGCCGGGCCGGGATCGTCGGGGTCCCCGAGTTCGGCGGCCGACGGGGGTGTGCCGGCGTCCTCGTCGCCGTCGCCTCAGGGCGGTGCCGACGGTGACCTCGCCGAGACGGGCAACGGAGCGCCGGTGGGCCTGCTGTCCGGTGTGGCGGCGGCGCTGGTCGCGGGTGGCGGGTTCCTGGTGTTCCGTCGCCGGAAGTTCGGCCGCGGCTGACGTGGAACGCGACCGTGCCCCCGAGCCCGTGCGGGCTCGGGGGCACGGTCGTGTCCGGGCAGCGGTTCAGCCGGTGTTACGCAGGCCCGCTGCCACGCCGTTGACGGTGAGGAGCAGGGCGCGGGCGAGGAGCGGGTCGGGCTGTTCGCCGGCGGCGGCCGCGTCGCGCTGCCGCTTGAGCAGGGCGACCTGGAGGTAGGAGATGGGGTCGAGGTAGGCGTCGCGGATGGCGAAGGTCTGCTTCAGGACGGGTTCGGCGTCGAGGAGTTCCTGTTCGCCGGTGACCCGCAGTACCTCGGCGACGGTCAGTTCGTGTTCGGCCTTGATGGTGTCGAAGACGTGCTTGAGCTCGTCGGGGACGAGGGTGTCGACGTAGTGCTGGGCGATCCGCAGGTCGGTCTTGGCCAGGGTCATCTCGACGTTGGAGATGAAGTTGCGGAAGAAGTGCCACTGCCCGTACATCTCGTCGAGCACGGTGTCGAGGCCGGCTTCGCGCAGTGCCTTGAGGCCGGAGCCGACGCCGAACCAGCCGGGGACGATCTGCCGGGACTGGGTCCAGCCGAACACCCACGGGATGGCGCGCAGGCCGTCGAGCGAGACGCCGGAGCCGGGGCGGCGGGAGGGCCGGGAGCCCAGGTGCAGGTCGGCGAGCTGGTCCACTGGCGTCGACGCGAGGAAGTACGTCGGCAGGTCCGGGTCCTCCACCAGCCTGCGGTAGGCGGCGTGGGCGGCGTCGGAGACGACGTCCATCGCGGCGTCCCAGCGGGCGAGGGCCTCGGTGGACTGGCGGGGTGCGGTGTGCAGGGCGGAGGCCTGGAGGGTGGCCGCGACGGTGAGTTCGAGGTTCTCCCGGGCGAGGGACGGGATGAGGTACTTGTCGGAGATGACCTCGCCCTGCTCGGTCACCTTGATCTCGCCCTCCAGGGTGCCCCAGGGCTGGGCGAGGATGGCGTCGTGGGTGGGGCCGCCGCCGCGGCCGACGGTGCCGCCGCGGCCGTGGAAGAGGCGCAGGCGGACGCCGTAGCGGTGGGCGACGTCGCGCAGGCGGCGCTGGGCGCGGTGGATCTCCCACTGGCTGGTGGTGATGCCGCCGAACTTGGAGGAGTCGGAGTAGCCGAGCATGACCTCCTGGACGTCGCCCCGCAGCGCGACGAGGCGCCGGTAGGACGGGTCGGAGAGCATGTCCTCGAGGATCGTGTCGGCGGCCTTGAGCTCGTCGGTGGTCTCCAGCAGCGGCACGATGCCGATCTTGGCCCAGCCGGCGTGCAGGTCGATCAGGCCGGCTTCGCGGGCGAGGACGGCGGCGGCGAAGACGTCGTCGGCGCCCTGGCACATGGAGATGATGTACGACTCGATGACCTCGGGTCCGAAGACCTCCAGGGCGCGCTTGACGGTCTGGAAGACGCCGAGGGTCTTCTCGCCGGGGGCGTCCACGGGTGCCGGGGTGGGTGCGAGGGGGCGGCGGGAGCGCAGTTCCTTGGCGAGCAGCTTGGTGCGGTAGTCGCGGGGCATGTCCGCGTATCGCCAGGACTCCTCGCCGAGCCGGTCGAACAGCTGACCGAGGGCGTGGTGGTGGGCGTCCGCGTGTTCGCGTACGTCCATGGTGGCGAGCTGGAGGCCGAAGGCGGCGAGGGTGCGGATGGTGCGGGCGAGGCGGCCGTCGGCGAAGAGGCCTCCGCGGTGCTCGCGCAGGGAGGTCTGGATGATCCGCAGGTCGCTGATCAGCTCGCTGGTGCCGAGGTAGTCGCGGCCCGGCACGTGCGCGGTGCCCTTGGCGAGGCGCTGCTTGGTGTTCTCCAGCTTCTGCCGGATGCAGGTGGCCTTGAGCCGGTAGGGCTCCTCGGCGTTGAGGCGCTTGTAGCGGGGGCTGATCTCGGGGAGGTTCTCCAGGTCGGCCTGGAGGGAGCTCAGCAGTTCCTCGGTGGCGCCGGCGTAGCGGATGGAGTTGGACAGGAAGCCGCGCAGCTCGTCGATCGTGTCCAGCGCGTCGTTGATGCCGTGTTCGTGCTGGAGGATGAGGACGTCCCAGGTGACCTGGGGGGTGACGTTGGGGTTGCCGTCGCGGTCGCCGCCGATCCAGGTGCCGAAGGTCAGGGGGCGGGTGTCGTCGGGGAGCTTGACGCCGGCGCGCTCCAGCTCGGCGGTGAGGTCCTCCAGGACGTCGCCGACGGCGCCCGCGTGCAGTTCGTCGAGGTAGTAGATGGCGTTGCGGGCCTCGTCGGCGGGCTCGGGGCGGACGACGCGCAGTTCGTCGGTCTGCCAGACGAGGTCGATGTTCTCGGCCAGGCGGATGTCGAGGCGGCGGCGGTCCGACTCGATGACCGGGGTCTCCAGGAGCGCGGCGACGCGCCGGAGCTTGTTCAGGACCGACCGGCGCGCGGCCTCGGTCGGGTGGGCTGTGAACACGGGGCGGACGTTGAGGTTGCGGACCGTCTCGCGCAGGTGCTCGGGGTCGGCGTCCTTGAGCCGGTCGGCCGTACGGGCGAGCAGTCCGCCCTCGGCGGCGCGCCGGGCGCGCAGTTCGCGGCCGCGGTGGACCTGCTCGGTGACGTTGGCCAGGTGGAAGTAGGTGGAGAAGGCGCGGACCAGCTTGGCCGCGGTGTCGAGTTCGGTGCCGCGCAGCAGCTCGGCGGCGGCCTCGCCGTCCTCACGGGTGAGGCGGCGGACCTTCTCGACGAGTTCCAGGAGCTCAGGACCTTCCTGCCGGACGAGGGTCTCCCCGAGGAGGTCACCCAGTCGGCGGATGTCGGCCCGCAGCTCACTGCTCGTCGTCGTGGTCTGGTCGTCGGCACTGCTCACAGGTGCGGCTCCTTGCAGTGTTGAAGCTCGTCTGGGAGGGGTACCCGGACGGCGTCTCGCGCGGCGGGTGCCGCATACGGATCGGACATCCGGGAGGAAAACAGAGCGGACCGCGCTGTCCGACCGACTCCAGGATAGGTGTCGGCCGGGACGCGCAGGCTCTTGGGCTCTTGCCGCCGGGCGACGCGCTGCCATACTTACGAAGCCGTAGGTTACGGAACCGTAGGAAGCACTGCGGAGTTCCCGTGCTCCGGCACCCTCTTCACCATCCACATACCCCCCAGGGGACGCGTATGACCAGTAGTTCCGACGTGATCGAGAACGCCGCGAAGGCGTCCGGTCAGGCCACCGATCAAGCCCCCGCCGCCACGCTGGGCGGCGAGCAGAAGCGGTCCATCGAGCAGATCGCCCTCCTCCTCTTCATCACCGTCCCGTTCCTCGCGCTGCTGGCGGCCGTGCCGCTGGCCTGGGGCTGGGGGGTGAGCTGGCTGGACCTCGGTCTGCTGGTGTTCTTCTACTACCTGGGGTGCCACGGCATCACGATCGGTTTCCACCGTCACTTCACCCACGGTTCCTTCAAGGCCAAGCGGCCGCTGAAGATCGCGCTGGCGATCGCCGGATCCATGGCGGTCGAGGGTCCGCTGGTCCGCTGGGTGGCCGATCACCGCAAGCACCACAAGTTCTCCGACGCGGAGGGCGACCCGCACTCGCCGTGGCGGTTCGGCGAGACGCTCCCGGCCCTGATGAAGGGCCTGTGGTGGGCGCACATCGGATGGATGTTCGACGAGGAGCAGACATCGCAGGAGAAGTACGCCCCGGACCTGATCAAGGACAAGACGCTCCGCGCGATCTCCCGCCAGTTCGTCCTGTGGACGGTCGTGTCCCTGGCCCTGCCGGCGCTGATCGGCGGGCTGGTCACGATGTCCTGGTGGGGCGCGTTCACGGCGTTCTTCTGGGGATCGCTCGTCCGGGTGGCCCTGCTGCACCACGTGACGTGGTCGATCAACTCGATCTGCCACGCGGTGGGCAAGCGCCCCTTCAAGTCGCGTGACCGCTCGGGCAACGTGTGGTGGCTGGCGATCCTGTCCTGCGGCGAGTCCTGGCACAACCTGCACCACGCCGACCCCACCTCCGCGCGGCACGGTGTGATGCGCGGCCAGCTGGACTCCTCCGCCCGGCTGATCCGCTGGTTCGAGATGCTCGGCTGGGCCTACGACGTGCGCTGGCCGTCACGCTCGCGTATCGATTCGCGCCGTAACACCGGGGAAGGCGGCTCCCCGCGCGGGAAGGAGCCCGTCAAGGCGGCATGATGGTCGCTGTGGCGACCGACTCGAGCAGCACCCCCAGCAACGACAAGCCGCGGCGAGTGCGTCGCACCCGGATGACCGGTGCCGAGCGTCGCCAGCAGCTGCTGGAGATCGGTCGCACGCTCTTCGCCGCGAAGGGTTTCGAGGGCACGTCGGTGGAGGAGATCGCGGCGAAGGCCGGGGTCTCCAAGCCGGTGGTGTACGAGCACTTCGGCGGCAAGGAAGGGCTGTACGCGGTGGTCGTGGACCGCGAGATGCGGCGCCTGCTGGACATGGTGACCAGCTCTCTCACGGCCGGTCACCCCCGCGAACTGTGCGAGCAGGCCGCCTTCGCCCTGCTGGACTACATCGAGGAGTACACGGACGGTTTCCGCATCCTGGTCCGTGACTCCCCCATCCCCCAGTCGACGGGTTCCTTCGCCTCGCTCATCTCGGACATCGCCACCCAGGTGGAGGACATCCTGGGCCGCGAGTTCAAGAGCCGCGGCTTCGACCCCAAGCTGGCCCCGCTGTACGCCCAGGCCCTGGTCGGCATGGTCGCCCTGACCGGCCAGTGGTGGCTGGACGTACGCAAGCCGAAGAAGGCCGAGGTGGCCGCGCACCTGGTGAACCTGGCGTGGCACGGACTGGACGGGCTGGAGGCGAAGCCGCACCTGATAGGGCGCCGAAAGGCCTAGAGCGGTTCGAGGAACTCCAGGCGGTTGCCGACGGGGTCCTGGGAGTAGAAGCGCTTGTGTCCCGGCAGGGCGGAGTCCCAGGTGACGGGCGCCCCGTGGGCTTCCAGCCGGGCGGCGTACGCGTCGATGCCCGTCACCCGCAGCCCGGGACGGGCCTTCTTCGCCGCTCGGAAGTCCTCCTCGGTCCCCAGGCGCAGTTGCACGGCACCGGCCTGGAACCAGCATCCGCCCCGCCGGGCGAGCGGAGGCGGCTTCGGCGTCTCGGTCATGCCGAGGACATCGGCGCAGTAGGCCCGCAGCCGCTCCTCGCTTCCGGGCGGGGCGGCGAGCTGGACGTGGTCGAGGGCGACGATCATCAACGCTCCTTCCGGGCCACCGCGAACACCCGGCGGAACGGGAACGGCGTGCCGTGCGGCCCCGCCGGATAGGCCTCGCGCAGGGCGGTCCGGTACTCGGCGAGGAAGCCGTCCCGCGCCTCGGGGTCATCGGCGAGGGCGGTCAGCACGGGCCGCAGGCCGGTCCCCTTCACCCAGTCGAGCACGGGGTCCTCCCCCTGGAGCAGATGGATGTACGTCGTCTCCCACACGTCGGCGGTGCAGCCGAGCGAGGTGAGCCGCTCCAGGTAGGCCTCGGGGCCGAGGACTGCGTCGGCGTGGCGCAGGGTGCCCGCGAGCCGGTCGCGCCGGCGCGGTGCGTGCGCGAGTTCGCGCATGAGGCGGTGGCTGGGAGCGTCGAAGTTCCCGGGCACCTGGAAGGCGAAGGTCCCGGCGGGTTTCAGCGCGGCCACCCAGTCGGCGAACCGGTCTGCGTGCCCCGGCACCCACTGGAGTGTGGCGTTGCTGATGATGAGGTCGCAGGGCTCGCTCGGCGTCCACGTACGGACGTCGGCGTGGGCGAAGTCGAGACGGCCGCCGCCCGGGGCGGGACCCTCGTGATCGACATGGGCCTTGTCGAGCATCGCGGGCGAGTTGTCGTAGCCGGTGATCCGGGCGGTGGGCCAGCGGGCGGCGAGCAGCGCGGTGACATTGCCGGGGCCGCATCCGAGGTCGGCGATGCGGGGAGGGTCGCCGGGGAGGTCGGGGACGCGGGCCAGAAGGTCCGTGAAGGGGCGGGCGCGGTGCCCGGCGTGGCGGAGGTACTGGGCGGGGTCCCAGGCGGGGGCGGCCGCGGGCATGGGTCCTCCTGGTGTCCTGATGGGGTCCTGGTGGTTTCCTGGTGGTGACGGCAAGGAGCGCACACTCAGCGTGACACCCCATTTATCTCGACGTCAAGAAAATGGACATCAAGAGACTCTACGTCGACACAACCACTACACTGATCGCCATGGAGGACGAGGTCGACCGGCTGGTCGCAGCATGGCGCCGGGAGCGCCCGGACCTCGACGTCGAACCGCTCGAGGTGCTCAGCCGCGTGAGCAGACTGGCCCGGCATCTGGACCGCGCACGCCGGCTGGCCTTCTCGGAGCACGGCCTGGAGCCGTGGGAGTTCGACGTCCTGACGGCGCTGCGCCGCGCGGGCACGCCGTACCAGCTCTCGCCGGGACAACTCCTCACCCAGACCCTGGTCACGTCGGGCACGATGACGAACCGCATCGACCGCCTGGCGAAGAAGGGCCTGGTGGAACGCCTCCCCGACCCCAGCGACCGCCGCGGCGTCCTGGTCCGGCTGACGGACGAGGGCCGGGACCGCGCGGACCAGGCCCTGGCGGGCCTGCTGGACCAGGAGCGCGCGATCCTCGCGGAGCTCACCCGGGCCCAGCGCGGCGAACTGGCGGGGCTGCTACGCCAGCTGACCGCCCCGTTCGACAACATCCCCGGCTAGGTCGACGGGCCCGACTCCGGCCCGCCGGGCGAGGGCGACGGCGGCGAGCGTGGAATGCACGCCCAGCTTGCCCAGCACGTTCTGCATGTGCGTACGCACCGTGTGCGGCGACAGATACAGGCGCTCGGCGACGGCCTTGCGCCCCAGCCCCGCCACCATGCACCGCAGCACTTCCCTCTCACGCGGAGTGAGGGACTCCACCAGCCGCTCACTCTCGGTGCGGTGCTTGCGGGCGGCGGTCAGCTCGCGCAGGACGCCGGTCAGCAGGGCGGGCGGCAGATGCGTCTCGTCCCGCAGCACGCCCCGGATGACGGTGAGCAGCCGGGACAGCGAGCAGTCCTTGGCGACCCACCCGGAGGCCCCGGCCTGGAGGGCCAGCGCGGCCCGGCGCGGGTCGTCCTTCTCTGCGAGCACGACGATCCGTACGTTCGGCTGCGCGGACCGCACCCCCGTGACGAGGGAGATCCCGTCGACGAGCCCGTCCTCGTTGCCCTCCTGCACGGGTACGGCCGGGCGGGCGCCCGGCACCTTGCCGCCCAGATCGGCGTCGACGAGCAGCACGTCGAACCGCCGCCCCTCGGCGACCGCCCGCTCCAGACTGCGCAGCGCGGCCGGGCCGCTGCCGGCCGCGGAGACGTCGACATCGGGCTCGGCGGCAAGGGCCGCCGCGAGTGACTCGGCGAAGATGCGATGGTCGTCGACGACCAGGACTCGGATGCGAACCACGTAACCCCCTTCCCCAAGCTCCCGAAGAGCAGGGGATACCCCATCGTCGGAAGACGCCACCGCGCGGGTACGACGCCGGGGTGTCCGGGTCTGCTGCATCTGTCCGTCCGTCCTCGCAGCAGCCTGGCCGGGTCGCCGCAGCCGCACGGCCGCCGCCGTGCAGAAACCGCTACCCCCACCCCGGGCGTCGTACCCGGCTGTCTCGCCCCCTGATCGGCACCGGCCCCCACCGGTGCTGTTCATCAGAGTACGGCCGGGGGCCCGGAGCGGAAGGTTATTTGCAGAACTGACTGTCCTACGCGTTTATGGTGTGCCGCATGTTCCGTCTTGAGACAGAAGTCGACAAGGCCCGACGTGATCTGCTCCGCACACGCCTGCGGGAAACGAACACAGCCGCCTCTGAGGTGCTGCGCGCCCTGCGCGGAACGCCCGGCGAGCGGGACGTCCCGTTGCACGTGTGGGCTGTGAACGACACGGACGACGACCTCGCGGGCGGCCTCGTCGGCTACACCTGGGCGACCTGGCTCCACGTCACCTACCTGTGGGTCGACGAACGCCACCGCGGGGCGGGCCTCGGGGCCGGGTTGCTTCGGGAAGCGGAACGGATCGCGTCCGAGAAGCGCGGGTGCCGCGCGGCCCGCCTGGAGACGTGGGACTTCCAGGCGCCGCGCTTCTACGAGAAGCAGGGGTACGAGGTGGTGTGCGTGGTGCCGGATTACCCGCCGGGGATCACGGAGTACCTGCTGACGAAGCGGCTGGGCTGAAGACCTAGTTGCCGTCGCGGCTCGGCCCACCGATAGCGTTGGTTCGCTTGAGTTATCCCCCCACGTCATCAACGGGAGACACAGTGAACCGCCCCGCTCGGCTCGTGACAGCCGCGCTCACCGCATCCGCGGCCCTGCTGCTGACCGCCTGCGGCTCGGGGGGAGGTGACGGGGCGTCGTCCGACAAGATCGCCGGTGCGGATTCGGCCGATACGCCCTCGGCTTCGCCGTCGGTGTCCGCGACGGCTGACGGGATCGATCGGCCTGAGATCAAGCTGCCATCGGACATGAAGCTGGTCTTCGAGGGCCAGCAGACGGGCGACGCCGTCAAGGACGCGATCCTGGCGGACAACGAGCGGTCCGTCAGCACCGTGTGGCAGGCCGTGGCGTACGGCAATCTCAAGAAGTCGGGTATGGGCTTCTACTACACGGACGCCGCGCTGAGAGGTGTCTATAACTACGCAAAGAACAACAACGCCAACAAGACCAGTTGGGCGGGCACCCTGCGCTACTTCGACCGCCAGGTGACGGTGTTCGACAAGACGTCAGCGGCTCTGACGTATTGCGTGGACGAGAGCAAGGCGAACGTCAAGGACCTCAAGACGGACAAGGTGAAAGTGACCGAGACCTCGCCTGACAGCTACGTGTACTACAACACCGGCGTCAAGAAGAACGAACAGGGCGTCTGGCAGATCTGGAAGCTTCACGAGGACCGCGGCTCCACGAGGTGCCAGCCGTGACGCGACGCGTTGCACTCGCTGTGCTGACGGCCACGACGTTCTTCCTCGGGGTGGACACGGCCGTCGCTGGAGGGATTGGCACCAATGGTGCCCAGAGCGATGAGACGTCAGGTGACTCTTCAGGACGGGTGCTGGATTCGCGCGTGACTTTCAAGGTCGAGGGCAGAACCCCCTCGAAGGGCAGCGGCACGATCACGTCCGCCTCCGTGGACTGGGAACCACCGGCCTGCTGGTACGAGCCCTACTGGAAGGCCAAGGACTTCAAGACCTACACCGAGGCCAACTGGTCGATGTACGAGTCTGTCGGCGGCGACCCCGCGGGTATCGCGGACGACAAGGCGCGTTACAAGGGAGGCCACCCCTACAAGAACTTCAACGTCGACAAGAACGACGAGGGCATGTGGTGGGTGGCCGCCACGAATCCGAAGATGAAGGACGACCCCGCCGCGAACGACTGCAAGCGCAAGCCCTTCTGGGTGGACAACGGCGACAACCCCGACGTCCCCCAGGCCATCGACACCGAGACCCTCGCCGGTCTTGCGCACCAGCGGACCGTCGTGCCGCCGACCAAGGTCTCCCTCGCACCGAACGGCAAGTCGACGGTGAACGCTCCCACCTGGGTCTGGCTGGACAAGGGCACCTTCAAGCCGGTCTCCGTCACGGCGAGTCTGCCCGGTACCGGGCTGTGGGCGACCACGACCGCCAAGCCGGTGAGCCTGCACATCGATCCGGGGACGGAGGACGCGGAGAGCCTTCCGGCGTCCGGCGAGTGCGTGATCAACGACGACGGGTCGATCGGAGAGCCGTACGCCAGGGGCAAGGCGGAGCTGACGCCTCCGTGCGGGGTGCGGTACCTGCGGTCGTCGGGAGACGGCACCTACGGGCTCAAGGCGACTCTCACCTGGGAGATCACCTGGGAAGGCGCGGGCGGAACGGGCGGTGACCTCCCCGACGGCACGTTCGCCACCACCACCGAGGTGCCGGTTCAGGAGATTCAGTCCGTCAACCGCTGAGGCCGCGCGGAATGCTCGGGCGCCCTCCCCGAGGAGAGGGCGCCCGGCTTTCTGCCTGGGTGTCAGCGGAGGCGGCGGGCCCCTGCTGAGGGGACCGCCTCGAAGACTCGGGGGGACGTGAAGCCCGCCGACGAGAAGGCTTCCGTGACCGCCTTGGTGATCGCGTCCACGTCGGTCTCCTCCGCGAGGACGATCGCCGAGCCGCCGAAGCCGCCGCCGGTCATGCGGGCGCCGAGGGCGCCGGAGGACAGGGCCGTGTCGACGACCAGGTCCAGTTCGGGGCAGGAGATGCGGAAGTCGTCGCGCAGGGACGCGTGGCCCTCGACCAGGATCGGGCCGATCCCGCGCGTGTCACCCGACTCCAGCAAGGACACCACCCGTTCGACGCGCTCGTTCTCCGTGACGATGTGGCGGACCAGGCGGCGGACCTCCTCCTCGTCGCCGAGGCGGGCCAGGGCCGCGTCCAGTTCCGCGTACGGCACGTCCCGCAGGGCGTCGACACCGAGCAGCGCGGCGCCCTTCTCGCAGCCCGCGCGGCGCTTGCCGTACTCGCCCTCGCTGTGGGAGTGCTTGACCTGGGTGTCGACCACGAGCAGGCGCATGCCCTCGGCCCCCAGGTCGAAGGGGATCTGGCGCTGGGAGAGGTCGCGGGTGTCGAGGAAGAGGGCGTGGCCCGCCTCGCAGCACGCGGACGCCGTCTGGTCCATGATGCCGACCGGGGCGCCCACGTAGACGTTCTCCGCTCGCTGGCACAGGCGGGCCAGTTGCCAGCCGCGGAGGTCGAGGGAGAACAGGTCGTTCAGGGCCAGCGCCACGACCACTTCCAGCGCCGCCGAGGACGACAGGCCCGCGCCCGACGGGACTGTGGATGCCAGGTGGATGTCCGCGCCCGTCACCGCGTGGCCGGCCTCGCGCAGGGCCCATACCACGCCCGCCGGGTACGCCGTCCAGTTCTTGTCCGACTCGGGGGACAGGTCGTCCAGGCGGAGTTCGGTCACCCCGCCTTCGACGTCCGCCGAGTGGAGACGGAGCACGCCGTCCGCACGGCGGGAGACCGCCGCCACCGCCTTGTGCGGCAGGGCGAACGGCATGACGAAGCCGTCGTTGTAGTCGGTGTGCTCGCCGATGAGGTTGACGCGGCCCGGCGCCGCCCAGACGCCGTCCGGCTCGGCGCCGTACAGCTCCGTGAACCGTTCGGCGACCGCTCCGGCGACCGTGTCGGCAACAGCCTCGCTCATGCCTGACCCCTGACCCTTCGTTCCGGTTCTAGTTGCCGCGCCGCTGCGCGAAGTCCCACGCGTCCGCGACGATTCCGTCGAGGTCCGCCCGGGACGGGTTCCAGCCCAGCTTCTCGCGGGCCGTGGCGGCCGATGCCACCAGGACCGCAGGGTCGCCGCCCCGACGGGGGGCCACGACCTCGGGGATCGGGTGGCCCGTCACCCGGCGGACCGTCTCGATGACCTCGCGGACGGAGAAGCCGTTGCCGTTGCCGAGGTTGCAGATGAGGTGCTCGCCGGGGGCAGCGGCCTTCAGGGCCAGCAGGTGGGCCTCGGCCAGGTCCGCGACGTGGATGTAGTCGCGCACGCAGGTGCCGTCCGGCGTCGGGTAGTCGTCGCCGAAGACGGAGATCGCGTCGCGCTTGCCCTGCGCCACCTGGAGGACGAGCGGGATCAGGTGGGACTCGGGGTCGTGGCGCTCGCCGTGCTCGCCGTACGCGCCCGCCACGTTGAAGTACCGCAGCGACACCGCGCCCAGTCCGTGGGCCGCCGCTTCGCCGGTGATCATGTGGTCGACGGCGAGCTTCGAGGCGCCGTACGGGTTGGTCGGGGAAGTCGGCGCCGACTCGACGATCGGGACCTGCTCCGGCTCGCCGTACGTCGCCGCCGTCGAGGAGAAGACGAGCTTGCGCACGCCCGCCTCGCGCATCGCCGCCAGCAGGGCCATGGTGCCGCCGACGTTGTTGTCCCAGTACTTCTCCGGCTTCACGACCGACTCGCCGACCTGCGAGAACGCGGCGAAGTGCAGGACACCGTCGAACGAGGAGTCCAGCCACTTGGCGGCGTCGCGGATGTCGCCCTCGACGAACGACGCCCCGGCGGGGACGCCCTCGCGGAATCCGGTCGAGAGGTTGTCGAGGACGACGACCTCGTGACCGGCTTCCAGCAGGTGCTGGGCGACCACGCTGCCGACGTAACCCGCGCCGCCCGTCACCAGGTACTTCCCGCTCATGAACTCGCTACCTCTCGCAGTCGCTCGGCCGCGCGCTCCGGCGGCACGTCGTTGATGAACACGTTCATGCCGGACTCGGAACCCGCGAGAAACTTCAGCTTGCCGGAAGTGCGGCGGATGGTGAAAAGCTCGAGGTGAAGCGCGAAGTCCTCACGCACGACCCCGTCGAACTCCTCCAGCGCGCCGAACGGGGCCTGGTGCCAGGCCGCGATGTACGGGGTCGGAGGCTCGCCCTCACCGAAGATCCGGTCGAAGCGCCTCAAGAGTTCCAGGTAAACCTTGGGGAACTCTGTGCGCGCGGCCTCGTCGAGCCCGAGCAGGTCGGGCACGCGGCGCTTGGGGTAGAGGTGGACCTCGTACGGCCAGTGCGCCGCGTACGGCACGAAGGCCACCCAGTGTTCACCCTCCAGGACGACCCGCTCTTCGGCGAGTTCACGCTCCAGGACGGCGTCGAAGAGGTTCTCCCCGCCCGTCATCTCCTTGTGGGCCGCGACGGAGCGGAGCATCAGGGCGGTGCGCGGGGTGGTGAAGGGGTAGGCGTAGATCTGCCCGTGCGGGTGCTGGAGGGTCACGCCGATCTCGGCCCCACGGTTCTCGAAGCAGAACACCTGCTCGACGGAGGGGAGATGCGACAGCTCGGACGTACGGTCCGTCCAGGCCTCCAGCACCAGGCCGGCCTGCTCCTCACTGAGGTCGGCGAAGGCCGCGTTGTGGTCGGAGGTGAAGCAGACGACCTCACACCGGCCCGAGTCGCCGGCCAGCGAGGGGAAGCGGTTCTCGAAGACGACGACGTCGTAGGACGAGTCCGGGATCTCGCTCAGCCGGTCGCCCTCGGAGGGGCACAGGGGGCATTCGTCGGCCGGCGGATGGTAGGTGCGGCCCTGGCGGTGCGAGGCGACGGCGACGGAGTCGCCGAGCAGGGGGTCGCGGCGGATCTCGGACGTGGTGACGGTGCGGTCCAGCGGGCGGCGGTCGGCCGCGTCCCGCACGCTGTCGTCACGCAGGTCGTAGTAGATGAGCTCGCGACCGTCGGCCAGCCGGGTCGAGGTCTTCTTCACGCCGCACTCCTCATCCTTCAAACATAACCCAACACACCAAAACACGGCTCTCCCCAATTGTCAACATCACAATCAAACAAAGAGCATCACGAAACGTGTTCAATCACTGAAGACGGAGGCGTAGATTCCGCGAGGTATCGGTTCACGCAACGAAGCGAGGGCTCATGCATCCCCCCACAGACATGCATCCCCCCACGAACCTGGCAGCCGAGCTGCGACTCCCCACGAACTGGCTCGACTACACGATCCTCGGCATCTACTTCGTCGTCGTCCTCGGCATCGGCTTCGCCGCCCGCCGCTCGGTGAAGACCAGCCTCGACTTCTTCCTCTCCGGCCGTTCCCTGCCCGCCTGGGTCACCGGCCTCGCGTTCATCGCCGCCAACCTGGGCGCCACCGAGATCCTCGGCATGGCCGCCAACAGCGCGCAGTACGGCGTCTACACCACGCACTGGTACTGGATCGGGGCCATCCCGGCCATGGTCTTCCTCGGCCTGGTGATGATGCCCTTCTACTACGGCTCCAAGGTCCGCTCGGTGCCGGAGTTCCTGCTGCTGCGCTTCGACAAGGCGGCGCACCTGCTCAGCTCCGGCCTCTTCGCCTGCGCCGCCATCCTCATCGCCGGCGTCAACCTCTACGCCCTGGCCATCGTCGTCGAGGCGCTGCTGGGCTGGCCGCAGTGGGTGGCGATCGTGGTCGCCGGCTTCTTCGTCCTGGCCTACATCACCCTCGGCGGCCTGTCCTCGGCGATCTACAACGAGGTCCTCCAGTTCTTCGTCATCCTCGCCGCGCTCATCCCCATCTCGGTCCTCGGCCTGAAGAAGGTGGGCGGCTGGGACGGCCTGTCCGACTCCCTCACGCAGAGCCGCGGCGCCGACTTCATGACGTCCTGGGGCGGCACGGGCATCGGCAACGACAACCCGCTGGGCGCGAACTGGCTGACGATCGTCCTCGGCCTGGGCTTCGTCCTCTCCTTCGGCTACTGGACCACGAACTTCGCCGAGGTGCAGCGCGCCCTGTCCGCGAAGAACCTCTCGGCGGCCCAGCGGACGCCGCTGATCGCCGCGTTCCCGAAGATCTTCATCGTGTTCCTGGTGATGATCCCGGGTCTGGTCGCCGCGGTGCTGGTTCCCAAGATCGGTACCGCCGGCTCCGACCTCCAGTACAACGACGCGATTCCCTACCTGATGGAGCAGCTCCTGCCGAACGGCGTGCTGGGCATCGCCGTGACGGGTCTCCTCGCGGCCTTCATGGCGGGCATGGCGGCGAACGTGTCGTCGTTCAACACGGTGTTCACCACGGACATCTGGGCGAAGTACGTGGTGAAGGGCCGGGAGGACGAGTACTACGTGCGCTTCGGCCGCCTGATCACCGCGATCGGTGTCCTGGCCTCCATCGGCACGGCGTTCCTGGCGTCGTCGTTCTCCAACATCATGAGCTACCTCCAGACGCTGTTCTCCTTCTTCAACGTGCCGATGTTCGTGGTCTTCATCATCGGCATGTTCTGGAAGCGGGCGTCCATGAAGTCGGGCTTCTGGGGCCTGATCGCGGGCACGACGGCGGCGATGGTGAACTACTTCTGGATCTACAAGCAGGGCATCATCGGTATCCCCTCCGACCAGGGGGCGAACTTCGTCTCGGCGATCGCGGGGTTCGTCGCGGGTGCGGTCGTCATGGTGGCGGTGTCGCTCTTCACCGCGCCGAAGCCGGCCGACGAACTCCGGGGGCTGGTCTACGGCACGACCTCGCCCGGCGTGGCGGAGCCGCCGGCGCCCGGGGACGAGGCCTGGTATCGCAAGCCGGCGTTGCTGGGCTGGGGCGCGGTGATTCTGGCCGCCGCCTGCTACATCCCGTTCTCGTTCTGACCGAGGGAGGATTGACAGATGTCCGAGTTCTACTCCGAGAAGGACGTGCAGCGGGAAGTCACCGAGCTGCAGGGCAAGTCGGCGACGGCCGCACGGCTGTTCGACATCCGGCGGATCATCGGTGGGCTGTTCGTGGTCTACGGGGTCATCGTCACGATCGCGGGGTTCACGGCGTCCGACGCCGACATCGACAAGGCGGAGGGCGTCAACATCAACCTGTGGACTGGACTGGGGATGCTCGCGCTGGGGGTGTTCTTCCTGGTCTGGCTGAAGCTGCGGCCTGTGGCACCTCCGCCGCCGGATGTCGTGCCGGGGGATGAAGCGAGGGAGTGAGGGCGGGCGCCCGATCGCGTGACTCGACGCCGATGTCTGTGCGGCGGTGAGGGCGACGCTCAGGCGTTACTGCTGAACGCACCGGTGACAATCTCGGCCCAGACGGTCAGGCCCTCGCCGCTCTGCCGGGTGCCCCGACGGGCGGCGAGGGCGCCGGGAAGTTGCGCTCGCTCCTCCGCACGGCGGGTCGGCGGCCTCGACCGCCTCGGCGATCCGGCGCTCACACCGGTTTCATCCGCGGAGACCTCTCCCAGAGTCCTGTGCCGTAACGTACGGGGCTGGGGTTTCCTGCAGAACATGCTGGTTCAGCAACTCCTGTTCGCCGTGTACGAACCGGCATACACAGACGTCGTAACAGCACACCCAGCCGGTCAGGCCTCCGGCCCCGTCCCCGGGTCCGGCGTCACCGTCCGCTGTAGTGACCCTGCGCGGTCCAGCAAGCCCGTCCTCGCCGCCAGCGCCGTGGCCTCCAGGCGGGATCCGACACCCAGTTTCATCAGCACCCGCTGGACGTGCGTGCGGGCCGTCGACGGGGCGATGCCCATGCCCGCCGCGATCAGGCGGGTGTCCTCGCCGTCCGCGACGCGGACCAGGACCTCGACCTCCCGGGGCGTGAGCATCGACAGCAACCGCTGGCCCTCGTCGTCCGGTTGGGCCGCCGGGTTGAGCAACTCGCTGAACGCACCTTGGAGCAGTTGCGGCGCCACCGCCGCCTCCCCCGCCCGGGCCTTCATGATCGCCCGCTCGACACCCTCTATGCGCTCGTCGTGACGCACGTACCCCGACGCCCCCGCGGCGAAGGCGGCAGCGATGCCGCGCGGGTTGGGCACCGGTCCCAGGACCAGGACCGCCACCTGCGGACGCTCCCGCTTGATCCGCACCACCGGGTCGAAGATCCCCGGCTCCGCCGGCGTCGCCGTCCCCAGCAGGCACACCTCAGGCGCCCGCGTGATCACCAGCTCCGCCGCTCCCGCGGCCGGCGCCGCCGCGGCCAGCACCCGGTGCCCCCGCAGCTTCAACGCCGAGGCCAGCGCCTCGGCCAGCAGTCGGTGGTCGTCGACCACCATCAGCCGCACTCCCATCGAGCAACCCCCCAGTCACCCCGGTCCCCCCAGATGGAAGCCCCCCGGCTCCCCCGCCTTCATGCCCCCGGAAGCTACACGCTTGTTCGACGTTGCGCTCCCCCTACCCGCGAGAATCGCCCCGGATCGCCGAAATTCCTCTCATTCGAGGTTGACCGAGCCAAACGCGAACGGTCCCGCCCCTGAACAGGGACGGGACCGTACCGGCATCCAGTCGATCACCAAGCGGCCATCGATCGATCAGCTCGTACCGAAGCCGACCGCCAGGTACTCCTTCTCGCTCGTGCTGCCGCTCCGCTTGCTGGCGTACACCTTGGACATGAACAGGTGCCCGTCGCCGTACAGCAGCTCGGAGTACTCCGGCGACATGCCGGCCTCCACGTCGCGCACCGAGTCCGTCGCCGGGTTCTCCAGCAGCTTCGTCTGCTTGAAGCTGCCCCCGTCGATGCTCACGATCTGCCCGCCCTTGTCGTAGGGCGGCCGCTTGTACGCGATCAGGCTGCCGCCGTCCATGCGCAGCGGCGAGATCGTGTAGCCGTCGCCCGCGTCGGCCCGCTGCCCGGTCTGCTTGCCGGTGGAGAGGTCGAAGGCGACGATCTCGTTGGTCTGGCTGTACTCGCCGCTGCCGTCGTGCTCCTCGGTCGGCAGGTACAGCCGGTCGTTGCCGACGGCCAGCTTGTTGCAGTACTCGATGCGCGTGACGCCCTCGCAGCGAGCCGCGAACTGCTCGCCCGGCGCGGAGATGCGCGTGCGCAGCTTGCCGGTCTTGTTGTCGATGGAGAAGAAGTCGGAGATGCCGCTGCCGTCGCCCGCGGAGTCGCCGACGTCGGCGGCCACGACGAGCGGGTTGGTCGACACGACGCTCGCGTATTCGATGCCCTGGGTCATCTTGTACTCCGAGATCACCTTCCCGGACTTCGGGTCGATGGTCTGGATGTGCAGCTGCCGCTGCCCGTACGTGCCGCACTTGCGCACCGCGACCAGCTTCTCGCCGCCGCCGTACCCGGCGTCGTAGCAGGAGTCGGTCGGCTTCGGGCTCCACAGGAGCTTGCCCGAGACGTCGAAGGCGCCGCCACCGCTGGAGCTGCCGACGGCGACGGTGTCGCCGCTGATCGTGACGTTGTCGAAACTGATCAGCTGGTCACCGGTCTTGAGGGTCTTGGTCCACAGCTTCTTGCCGGCGTCGAGATCGATCAGGGCGATCTGACTGCACCCGTGCGACGGGTCGGCCTTGGTCGGCATCGCCGGCTGGTAGAGGATCGCCGTCTTGTTGTCGTCGGTGACGTGGCGGCTGGCCTGGCAGACCGGGCCGTCCAGCGGGATCGTCCACTGCTTGCCGCCCTTGTCGCGGTCGTAGCCGACGATCTCGGCGACGCCGCTCTTGGCGTATGTCTTGTCGGTGAGCCACGAACCGGAGACGACGACCGTGCTGTCGTTCTTCACCTCGGGCATCGGGACCTGGAAGAGGACCTTGGCGCTGGGGTCCGCCGGGGCCTTCTCCTTGCCGCCGGGGGTGGTGCCGCCGTTGCCGCCGTTGTTGTCGTCCGTGCCGCCGGTGCCGCCGCCGGAGCTTGCGGTGTCGTCCTTCTTGCCGTCGTCCTTGGACGAGGAGTACCAGACGCCGCCGCCGACGATCAGGGCGATCGCCACGACCGCGGCGATGATGATGGCCAGCTGCGCGTTGAACTTCCGGCCCCCGCCCGGCTGTCCGGGCTGCGGCTGGAGCGGCATGGTCGGCTGCGGATAGCCGTAACCGGGCTGCCCGTACCCCGGCTGGCCCGGCTGGCCGTACGGCGGCTGCCCGTACGCCCCCGGCTGCTGGCCGGGATAGCCGTAGCCGGGCGGAACCTGCGGAGCCTGCGGCGGCTGGGGCGCCTGCGGAGCCCCCTGCGGATAGCCGTACCCGGGCTGCGGCTGCTGCGCGGGCGGCGGGGGCGGCGTCTGCGGGGCCTGCGGGGCCTGCGGGGCCTGCGGGGCCTGCGGGGCCTGCGGGGCCTGCGGATAGCCGTATCCCGGCTGCGGGGTCTTGTCGAGGTTCGGCCCACCCGCGGGCGGGCCCTGCGGGGGCTGGTCCGGGGGCGGCCCGAAGCCTCCCCCGGGCGGGGGCTGTTGGGGCGGCGGAGGCGGCTGGGTCATGGCGTGAGTACCTCGGGGAAGGGGACGGACGACGAAGGAGAAGGCGGATCCGAAGAGGGAAGAGTCACTTGCCGTAGGCGAGCATCAACTTCTCCTTCGTGTCGTCGTTTCCGCTCAGCCGCGTGGTCGAGATGTAGAAGCGCCCGTCGACCCAGTCGGTGTCCTTGGAGAAGAAGCCGTTCTCGATGTCCGCGGCGGCCTGCGGGTTCTGGAGCAGCTTGACCGGCTTGTGGCTGCTGCCGCCGGTCGGGATGGACACGATCTGGCCGCCCGCGTCGTACGACGGCTGCACATAGGCGATGAGCTTGCCGCCCTCGACCTTCATCGGCAGCATCGACTCGTCGGCCGGGGACTTCACCCGCCACTTCTCCTTGCCGTCGGCGAGGTTGACCGCGACGATCTCGTTGGCGCCGGTGGTCGCCTCCGTCGGGAGGTAGAGCGTGGTGTCGTCGACGGCGACTCCCTGGCAGCCCTGGAGGTCGCGTTCGAGGATGGCCCAGCCGCACTCGGGGGCGAAGTCCTCGTCGAAGCCGACCTGCGAGCGGAACTTGCCGCCGGAGGTGAAGGTGGAGATGTTCCAGGCCTTCTTGTCCTTGTTGGTGCTGTAGACGACCAGCGGGCTGACCGAGTAGGTGCGCGCGACCCGCCAGCCCTTGTCGAACGGCTGGGTCCAGCGGACCTTGCCGGTCTTCGGGTCGAGCTCCTGCACCTCGTCGTGCTCCTTGTCGGTGCCGGCACCGCAGGAGGCTACGGCGATCAGCTTCTCGCCGCCGGCGAACGCGGAGGGGAAGCAGGCGCTGCCGTAGCGCTTGTGGTCGAAGAGCTTGTCGCCGTTGGTGACGTCGTAGGCCGTGCCGGACTGGGAGCGGCCCACCATCAGCGTCTTGCCGGTGATGGACAGTTCGACGGAGAGCGTGGAGTCGAACAGGGCACCGTCGCCCACCTCCCCCTTCCAGCCCTTCTCGCCCGTGTTGAGGTCGACCTCCTGGAGCTGATTGCACTTGGCACGGTCGCTGCTGCCGCTCATGTACGCGACGACGATCTTGTCGTCGGACGTCTTCTGCGGGGTGGTCGCGCAGATCTTCTGCGGGAAGGTGATCGCGTCCCAGGCCGGCTTGCCGTCACCGACGTTGTAGGCGAAGAGCTGCTTGTACGCGGCCTTCACCGCCGCCTTGTCGGTGATCCACATGCCGGGGGCGTCGGCGCCGGAACCGGGGGCGTCGGGCGCCTCCTTGTACCAGAGGACCTTCGCCTCGCCTGCCTGGCGGCCCTCGTTGAGGTTCTCCGGGTCCTCGCCGCCGTCGCCGCTGCCGTCACCGGGGTTGGCCGGGGCGGAGGCGCCGGGCTTGCCGTCGTCGGTGGGCTGGGCGATCGGCTTCTTCTTGCCCTTGCCGTCGTCGCTGCCGGTGACCGCCCACACGGAGGCGCCGACCACGAGCAGTGCGGCCACGGCGGCACCGATGATGATGGCCGGCTTGCCCTTGAAGGGGCTGCGCGAACCGCCCCCGGGCGGGGTGCCGGGTGCGCCGGGGTACTGCGGCTGCTGCGGGTAGCCGTAGCCGGGCTGGCCGTAGCCGGGCTGGCCGTACGGACCCGGCTGCTGCGGCTGGCCGTAGGGCCCGGAGTTGTACGGTCCGGGCTGCCCGTACGGCCCGGGCTGCTGCGGGGGCTGCTGGGGATAGCCGTATCCAGGCTGCGGCGGCCCCTGCGGGGGCGGTGGCGTCTGGGGCGGCCCCTGGGGCGGTGGCGGGGTCTGCGGTGCTCCGAAGCCACCGCCCTGCGGCGGCTGGTTCTGCGGTGCTCCGAAGCCACCGTGCGGTGGCTGACTGGGCGGCTGAGTCATCAGCGGCTCCCCCGTTCGATCACTGATTTTTAGCCACGCCCTGAGGTACGCGATGGGCTCAGAGTCGCTTCATGAAGTTCTAAGACGGCTCTTTCTATCACCCGGTTCCGACAGCACACCGGGCCGTGTCATCCCTGTTCCCAAGGGAGGACCGGCCCGTGATGCCGTCGTTATGCGCCTTCACGCACCCTTCACGCGTCCTCGGCGAGTTCCAGCCAGCGCATCTCCAGCTCCTCGCGCTGACCGGCCAACTCACGCAGCTCGGCGTCCAGTTCCGCCACCTTCGAGAAGTCCGTGGCGTTTTCGGCGATCCGGGCGTGCAGCTTGGTCTCCTTCTCGGAGACCTTGTCGAGCTGCCGCTCGATCTTCTGGAGTTCCTTCTTGGCGGCGCGCTGGTCGGCGGCGCTCTTCTCCGGGGCCGCGGTCCGCGGTGCCGCGGCGGGCGTCGAGGCGGCCGCGGCCTCCTCCATGCGCTGCCGTCGCTCCAGGTACTCGTCGATGCCGCGCGGCAGCATCCGCAGGGTGCCGTCGCCGAGCAGCGCGAACACCCGGTCGGTGGTGCGCTCGATGAAGAACCGGTCGTGGGAGATGACGATCATCGAGCCGGGCCAGCCGTCGAGCACGTCCTCCAGCTGCGTCAGCGTCTCGATGTCGAGGTCGTTGGTGGGCTCGTCGAGGAAGAGGACGTTGGGCTCGTCCATGAGCAGCCGCAACAGCTGGAGCCGCCGCCGCTCACCGCCGGAGAGGTCCCCGACCGGCGTCCACTGCTTCTCCTTGGTGAAGCCGAACGTCTCGCACAGCTGTCCGGCGGTCATCTCCCGCCCCTTGCCCAGGTCGACGCGCTCGCGCACCTGCTGCACGGCTTCCAGCACGCGCGTGGCCGGGTCGAGTTCGGCGACCTCCTGCGAGAGGTAGGCCAGCTTGACGGTCTTGCCGACGCGGATGCGCCCGCCCACCGGCTGGGCCTCGCCGTCGGTCCGGGCCGCCTCGGCCATGGCCCGCAGCAGGGACGTCTTACCGGCGCCGTTGACGCCGACGAGACCGATCCGGTCCCCCGGTCCGAGCTGCCAGGTGGCGTGCTTGAGGAGGACCTTGGGGCCCGCCTGGACGGTGATGTCCTCCAGGTCGAACACGGTCTTGCCGAGCCGCGTGGACGCGAACCGCATCAGTTCGCTGCTGTCCCGGGGCGGCGGTACGTCCTTGATGAGCTCGTTGGCGGCCTCGACGCGGAAGCGCGGCTTGGACGTACGGGCCGGTGCGCCGCGCCGCAGCCAGGCCAGCTCCTTGCGGACGAGGTTCTGCCGCTTGACCTCTTCGGTGGCGGCGATGCGCTCGCGCTCGGCACGGGCGAAGACGTAGTCGGAGTAGCCGCCCTCGTACTCGTAGACGTCACCGCGCTGGACGTCCCACATGCGCGTGCACACCTGGTCCAGGAACCAGCGGTCGTGGGTGACGCAGACGAGCGCGGACCGGCGGTTCTGGAGGTGCCGGGCGAGCCAGGCGATGCCCTCGACGTCGAGGTGGTTGGTGGGCTCGTCCAGGACGAGCAGGTCCTGCTCCTCGATGAGCAGCTTGGCGAGCGCGATGCGCCGCCGCTCACCGCCGGACAGCGGCCCGATGACGGTGTCGAGCCCCTTGGGGAACCCCGGCAGGTCGAGTCCGCCGAACAGGCCGGTCAGGACGTCCCTGACCTTGGCGACGCCCGCCCACTCGTGGTCGGCCATGTCGCCGATGACCTCGTGGCGGACGGTGGCCTCGGGGTCGAGGGAGTCGTGCTGCGTGAGCACGCCGATGCGCAGACCGCCGGAGTGCGTGACGCGCCCGGTGTCGGCCTCCTCCAGCCTGGCGAGCATCCGGATCAGCGTGGTCTTGCCGTCGCCGTTGCGGCCGACGACGCCGATGCGTTCCCCTTCGGAGACGCCGAGGGAAACGCCGTCGAGCAGGGCGCGGGTGCCGTACACCTTGCTGACGTTCTCGACATTGACCAGGTTGACGGCCATTTCTCTCCTGACGAGGGGGGTGGATCGACCCTCCAGGGTAGTCGGGCGGCGGGGTGCTCCGGCCGGGGTGTTCAGGAGTGCTCGGCGGCTTCCCGGCGGCGCCACTCGTACCGCCACGTCGCCACGCCCTCCCCCATGGTCGAGAACAACCGGGGGAGCCTAAGTGCCGGGAACCGGCCGCCGCACGGGATCAACGCCCGGCGACCGTCGCCCCGGGTGCCGGGCCCGACGCCGTGCGCACGGTCCGGCACGTGCCGGACGCCACCAGCGCCTGCGCCACCGCGGCCGCCGACTCCGGACCGCGCACGAGGAACGCCGTGGTCGGGCCCGAGCCGGAGACCAGGGCGGCGAGGGCACCGGCGGCGCGGCCCGTGGCCAGGGTGCCGGCGAGTTCCGGGAAGAGCGAGAGGGCGGCCGGCTGGAGGTCGTTGGAGACGGCGGCGGCGAGCGCGTCCGGGTCGCCCTTCGCCAGGGCGGCGAGGAGTTCCTGGGAGGCGACGGGCTCGGGGATGTCCGTGCCCTCGCCGAGCCGGTCGAACTCCCGGAAGACGGCCGGGGTGGACAGGCCGCGGCCGGCCATCGCGAACACCCAGTGGAAGGTGCCGCCGACCTCCAGGGGCGTCAGCTGCTCGCCCCGCCCGATGCCCAGCGCGGCCCCGCCGACCAGGCTGAACGGCACGTCGCTGCCCAATTCGGCGCAGATGCCGAGCAGTTCGTCCCGGGAGGCGCCGGTCCCCCACAGTGCGTCGCAGGCGACCAGCGCGCCGGCGCCGTCCGCGCTGCCGCCCGCCATGCCGCCGGCGACGGGGATGTCCTTGGCGATGTGGATGTGGACGCCGGGCGTCCGGCCGTGCCGCTCGGCTAGCGCTTCGGCCGCCCGTGCGGCCAGGTTCGTACGGTCCAGGGGGACCTGGTCGGCGTCCGGGCCCTCGCAGGTGACGCGGAGCTCGTCGGCCGGGGTGACGGTGACCTCGTCGTAGAGGCCGACCGCGAGGAAGACGTTGGCCAGGGGGTGGAAGCCGTCGGGGCGGGCTGGGCCGACCGCCAGCTGGACGTTGACCTTGGCGGGGACCCGGACCGTCACGCTCACGCGGACTCCTCCTCCTGCTGCTGGTTCTGCTTGTGCTCGGCGATCCGCGCGAACTCCTCCACGGTCAGCGACTCGCCCCGCGCCTGCGGTGAGACCCCGGCGGCGACGAGGGCCGCCTCCGCGGCGGCGGCGGACCCGGCCCAGCCGGCGAGCGCGGCCCGCAGCGTCTTGCGGCGCTGGGCGAAGGCGGCGTCGACGACGGCGAACACCTCGCGCCTGGAGGCCGTCGTCTTCATCGGCTCGCTCCGGCGGACGAGGGAGACCAGGCCGCTGTCGACGTTGGGCGCAGGCCAGAAGACGTTCCGTCCGATGGCGCCGGCCCGCTTGACCTCGGCGTACCAGTTGGCCTTGACCGACGGGACGCCGTACACCTTCGAGCCGGGCGGGGCGGCGAGGCGGTCGGCGACCTCCGACTGGACCATGACCAGGGTGCGTTCGATGCTCGGGAAGACTTCGAGCATGTGCAGCAGGACCGGGACGGCCACGTTGTAAGGGAGGTTGGCGACCAGCGCGGTCGGGGCGGGGCCGGGCAGCTCCGTGACGTGCATCGCGTCGGAGTGGACGAGGGCGAACCGGTCGGCGCGGTCGGGCATGCGGGCCGTGATGGTCGCGGGCAGCGCGGCGGCGAGCACGTCGTCGATCTCGACGGCCGTGACGCGGTCGGCGACCTCCAGCAGGGCGAGCGTCAGTGACCCGAGGCCCGGCCCCACCTCGACGACCACGTCGTCGGGGTGGACCTGTGCGGTGCGGACGATACGGCGGACGGTGTTCGCGTCGATCACGAAGTTCTGGCCGCGTTGCTTGGTGGGGCGTACGCCGAGGGCTGCCGCGAGTTCGCGGACGTCGGCGGGGCCGAGGAGGGCGTCGGGGGTGGGGCTGGTCACGGGGACAAGGGTACGGGGGGTTTGGGGTCGGGTTTCTTGGTCCTCGGCGGTGGGGCCGGGGGCGGGGGGTGCGCGGCTCGGCGGAGCGGGGTGCCGCTGCGCCCACCCGTGCCGCCCTTGGCGGCACGATTGCCCGCAGCTGGGCCGGACTGGCGCCCCGCAGCTGGCCTCACCCGCGCAGGCGGCCCCCGCAGTGCGGCCAAGGGCTCGTCCCCCGCCGCACATACAGCTTCTTCGCGCGGTACGTCTGTTCCGCTGCCGGGGCGTCCTGGGGGCGGCCCTTGCCGCCGAGGGCCTGCCAGGTCTGGGTGTCGAACTGGTAGAGGCCGCCGTAGGTGCCCGACGAGTCGACCGCGTCGGGGCGGCCGCCGGACTCGCAGGCCGCGAGGGCCTGCCAGTCGAGGTGGTCGGCGCCCCGCACGGACGTCGGTCGCGGCTTCGTGCCGACCTTCACCACTTGCGGGCGTGGTTCGCGCACCACCTCGGACCGGATCCGGCGCGGCTTCTGCTTGACGCCGTTGACGGTGCGCAGGGAGTAGGTGACCCGGCGCAGGCCGGGCCGGCCCGCCTCTTCGACGACCTCCGTGCCGCGGAACAGGGTCGGGTCGCCGGTCCGCCGCACCTGGAACGGGATCTGCTCCTCTCGGACCTCCTTGCCGTCGGTGATCCGCAGCACCGTGACGGTCTGCCCGTCGCGCGGGAAGCTCCCCTGCGGGACGGACGTGGTGTCCTGGCCGCGCAGGGTGATCCCGGCCTCCTCGACGGCCTCCCGCACGGTCGCCGCGTTGGTGCGGACGGTGCGGGCCCGGCCGTCCGCCATGATCGTGACCGTACGTTCGGTCCGCACGTCCAGCGCGAGCCCTTCCCGCCCGATACGCCGGGAGCGCGACGTGGACACGTACGCGCCTTCCTGTCGCACCCCCAACTGCCGGAGCGCTCCCTCCACGGTGTGTGCCGTCGTCCACACCTCGCTCCGCTGTCCGTCAAGGGTGAGCCGCAGGGGGCGGCCGTAGTGCACGGCGACCTCGTCGCCGCTCGTGAGCTCCGTGCCGGGTCCGGGTGCCACCACGTCGTGGGCGCCGACGTCGACGCCCTCCTCCGCCAGCAGCTCGGTGACGTCGTCGGCGAAGGTGTGCAGGGTGCGCGCCTTGCCGTCGACGTTGAGCTCGATCGCCTTGTCCTTGGCGACGAACGCCGTGGTGCCGCCCGCCAGGAAGGCGACGACCAGGGCCTGCGGGAGCAGCCGCCGCATGGAGCCGTCGCCCGGCCGCTCGGCGTACCGCGCTTTGCGCCGACGCGCGGACCGCCGGTGCGAGCCGGTGCGCGCCGCGGCGCGGGCTTCGGCGCGCGCTTCCGCGCGCGTTGTGCGCGCGCCGGTCGCGGGTGGTGCCGCATCGTCGTCCGGGGCGCCCTGGCGGGGCAGCCCGGGCAGGGGCGGCACCTCGTAGGCGGGCCGGTAGGTGTCCTCGTGGGCGAGGGGCACCCCGTACCCGAGCGTCTCGGCGCTGCGCAGATCGGCGGGCGGCGCGTCGAAGCCGCCGTACACGGGGTCAGCGTAGGCCGGGCCATACGTCTCGTACGTCTCGAATGTCTCGTACGTTTTGTAGGTCTCGTACTGCGAGTTGCTCACGCCGACACGCTCCAGGGGCCGGAGGGGGTCCAGAGGGGTCCGGATCGGGCCCCCAGAACCTAGCGGAGCGTTCGTCACTCTCCAAAGCGACGCGACTACGCACAGTAGTACGGCGCGGTCAGTAGCCGAAGGCGCGCGCCGTGTTCTCCGCGAGAGCCGTCCCCAGCGTGTCCTCGTCGACGCCGCGCACCTCGGCCATGGCCCGCACGGTGATCGGCACGAGGTACGGGGCGTTGGGCCGGCCGCGGTACGGCACCGGGGTGAGGAAGGGTGCGTCCGTCTCCACCAGCAGCAGTTCCGGCGGGGCCACCGCCACCGCGTCCCGCAGGTTCTGGGCGTTCTTGAAGGTGACGTTGCCGGCGAAGGACATGAAGTAGCCCGCGCTCGCGCAGATCTCCGCCATCTCGGCGTCGCCGGAGTAGCAGTGGAAGACGGTCCGCTCGGGGGCGCCCTCCTCCTTCAGCACGCGCAGGACGTCGGCGTGGGCGTCGCGGTCGTGGATGACCAGGGCCTTGCCGTGCCGCTTGGCGATCTCGATGTGGGCGCGGAAGGACCGCTCCTGCGCGTCCTTGCCCTCGAGGCCGGTGCGGAAGTAGTCGAGGCCCGTCTCACCGACTCCCTTGACCTGGGGCAACGCGGCCAGCCGGTCGATCTCGGCGAGCGCGTCGTCCAGGGCCGCCCGGCCGCCGGGTTCGCGCGCGCCCTGCCTCGACCAGCCGTCGGGGTCGCCGTGGACGATCCGGGGCGCCTCGTTCGGGTGCAGGGCGACCGTCGCGTGGACGGCGTCGTACGCGGCCGCCGTCTCGGCCGCCCAGCGGGAGCCCTCGAGGTCGCAGCCGACCTGCACGACCGTCGTCACTCCGACCGACGCCGCCTTCGCCAGCGCCTCCTCGACCGTGCCGGACTGCATGTCCAGATGGGTGTGGGAGTCGGCGACCGGCACCCGGAGGGGGTCCGGGAGCGGGGGCGCGGCGTGCTTGCCGGAGTCGTTCGAAGGCATGCCCCGATCCTACGAAAGGGCGACGCCCTCCCCGGCAGGGGAGGAGCGGGGAGGGCGTCGACAAGGAGAGCCGGACGGGTCAGCTCGCCTTGCGCTGGAAGGGATGCAGCAGGTCGGACAGCTGCCAGTGGTGGTGCTCGGGCTGCTCACCCGTCCCCTCGGCGTCCGCCCCCGGGGCCTCCACGGGCCCGGCGGGCGGCGGCACGCGGTTATGCCGGTACTCCGCGTTGCGCGCCGACTCGACCCGGCCGGGCCGCATGATCCGTACGACGTGTCCGTCGCAGTTCTGGCACGTGGGCTTGCTCAACGGGGAGGGCACGACCTTGCCGTCCGCCACGTAGAAGACGAACTCGTGTCCCGCGGCGTCCGTGTGGTGCTCTATCTCGTAGGACTGCTCCCAGCCGTACCCGCAGCGCATACAGGCGAAGGAGTACGACTCGTTGACGACGGCGTTCGCGCCGGCGCGGAGCCCGGTCTGCCCTGCGATCTCACTCATGCCAGCTCCTGTTCCGCTGTGGCGTGAGGACGATTCCGTCCCCGCAACCCAGTGGACTCCTCGGCCGGACCGAAGGCAGCAGACCTGTCGACTATTGGCGCCGTTTTGGGGGTTCCTTGCCCCAGCTCCCCGTCGCCTTTGCCCACCCATGGGGCGCACGCTCATTCGACATGCGCCGTGCTCAGAGGTACTCAGCGCCCTTTCAGGGGCGCGACCCAAGGGGCGCGGGGAACCGCACGACCAGCCCAGGACGACCCGCGGCCCGCAGCGCCCACCCGCCCCCAAGTGGAACCCGGCTATGTCGCCGCGTTCTTCGCGGCAACCACCGCATCGAAAACCTGCCGCTTCGGCACCCCGGCCTCCTGAGCCACCGCGGCGATCGCCTCCTTGCGCCGCTCCCCGGCCTCCTCCCGCACCCGGACCCGCCGCACCAGCTCCTCCGCCCCGACTTCCTCGGCCCCCCGCTCCGGCGCCCCCTCCACCACCACGGTGATCTCCCCGCGCACACCTTCCGCGGCCCAGGCCGCCAGCTCGCCCAGTCCCCCGCGCCGTACTTCCTCGTACGTCTTCGTGAGCTCCCGGCACACCGCGGCCCGCCGCTCCGCCCCGAACACCTCGGCCATCGCCGCGAGCGTGTCGTCGAGCCGGTGCGGGGCCTCGAAGTAGACGAGCGTGCGCCGCTCCCCGGCCACCTCCCGCAGCCGCCCCAGCCGCTCCCCGGCCTTGCGCGGCAGGAACCCCTCGAAGCAGAACCGGTCGACGGGCAGACCCGACAGCGCGAGCGCGGTGAGCACGGCGGACGGCCCGGGCACGGCGGTGACCCGGACATCCCGCTCGACGGCGGCGGCGACCAGCCGATAGCCGGGGTCGGACACCGACGGCATCCCCGCGTCCGTGACGAGCAGCACCCGCGCCCCGCCCACCAGCTCTTCCACCAGCTCCGGCGTCCGCGCGGACTCGTTGCCCTCGAAGTACGACACCACCCGCCCCTTGGGCGTGACGCCGAGCGCCTGGGTCAGCCGCCGCAGCCGCCGCGTGTCCTCGGCGGCGACGACATCGGCTCCGGCCAGTTCCTCGGCGAGCCGGGGCGGGGCGTCCGCGATGTCGCCGATGGGGGTGCCTGCGAGTACGAGGGTTCCGGTCACGCCCCCCATCCTCCCAGGGGCCGAGGACGGGGACGCATACCGGCCATGCACGGGACTCACACAGCACGGTTCCCTACGATGGCGCGGTGACCAGTACCGCGTCCTCCACGGACACCCGGCAGGGCCAGGCGCCGCACGAGCAGCGGCCGCCCTGGCAGCAGCGGCTGCGCCGCTTCGGCTACCAGCAGCCAAGAAGCGACGCCCGCGACGTCCGTGACCGGCTGGTGCCGCCGTACACCGAGCCCGGCCCGCGCCTGTGGGCCGCGCTCGGCATCCCGCACACGCTCGCGGGGCGGCTGGTGCGCTGGTCGGGCTGGATCGGCCCGCTGCTCGTCACCCTGCTGGCGGGCGTGCTGCGGTTCTGGAACCTGGGCAACCCCAAGGCGGTGATATTCGACGAGACGTACTACGCCAAGGACGCTTGGGCGCTCGTCCACCGCGGTTTCGAAGTCAACTGGGACAAGAAGGCCAACGACCTGGTCCTCTCGTCCGGCGGGCACGTCACCATCCCGACGGACGCGGCGTACGTCGTGCACCCGCCGGTCGGCAAGTACGTCATCGGGCTCGGCGAGCTGCTGTTCGGTTTCGACCCGTTCGGCTGGCGGTTCATGACGGCGCTGCTCGGCACGCTGTCCGTGCTGCTGCTGTGCCGGATCGGCCGCCGGCTGTTCCGCTCGACCTTCCTCGGGTGCCTGGCGGGCGCGCTGATGGCGGTGGACGGCCTGCACTTCGTGATGAGCCGCACGGCGCTGCTCGACGGCGTGCTGATGTTCTTCGTGCTGGCCGCGTTCGGCTGTCTGCTCGTCGACCGGGACAAGGCCCGCGAGAAACTCGCCGCGGCGCTCCCGGTGGACGCCGACGGCCGGGTCCGTCCCGACCGGCACGTCGCCGAGACGGCACGCCTGGGGTGGCGCCCCTGGCGCTGGGCGGCGGGCCTGATGCTGGGCCTGGCCTTCGCCACGAAGTGGAACGGCCTCTACATCCTGGCCGCGTTCTGCCTGATGGCGGTCCTGTGGGACGTCGGCTCACGCAGGGTCGCCGGCGCCCGGCACCCGTACTCGGCGGTGTTCAGGCGCGACACGGGCCTGGCGTTCGTCGCCACGGTCCCGGTCGCGATCGTCACCTACGTGCTGTCCTGGACCGGCTGGATCCTCTCCCCCACCGACGGCTCGGGCGGCTACTTCCGCAACTGGGCCGCGACCGACGGCAAGGGCGGCAACTGGACCTTCCTGCCCGACTGGCTGCGCAGCCTGTGGCACTACGAGCACCAGGTCTACGAGTTCCACGTCGGCCTGTCCTCGCCGCACACCTACCAGTCCAACCCGTGGAGCTGGCTGGTCCTGGGCCGCCCGGTGTCGTACTTCTACGAGTCCCCCGCGCCCGGCCGGGACGGCTGCCCCGCGGACGCCGGCGAGAAGTGCGCCCGCGAGGTCCTGGCCCTCGGCACGCCGGTGCTGTGGTGGGTCGCCTGCTTCGCGGTCCTCTACGTCCTGTGGCGCTGGCTGCTGCGCCGCGACTGGCGCGCGGGCGCCATCGCCTGCGGCATCGCGGCCGGCTACCTGCCCTGGTTCATGTACCAGGAGCGCACGATCTTCTTCTTCTACGCCATCGTCTTCCTGCCGTTCCTGTGCCTGGCTGTGGCCATGCTCCTCGGCGCGATCATCGGCCCACCCCGCTCCACCGACACCCGCCGCGTCGTCGGCGCCACGGGCGCGGGCGTACTCGTCCTGCTGATCGCGTGGAACTTCGTCTACTTCTGGCCCCTGTACACCGGCACCGCCATCCCGATCGACGACTGGCGGGCGCGGATGTGGCTGGACACCTGGGTCTAGCTGAGAGGATGGCGCGGATCATCACACGAAACGGGGGGCGAGCATGCTCGTGCTCATACTGTCGGTCGTCGTCCTGCTCGTCATCGGCGGCTGCGTCTGCGTCTTCTGGGCGGCCCGGGGCGACGCCCCGCGCTGGGCGCGTGGGGTGGCCAAGGTGACGCTGCTCGGCAGTGAACTGACCCGGAGCGCGAACGGGCGTTCCGGGTCACAGCACAGCAGCGGGGACGACTAGCCGAAGAATCCCGGCACGCTGTCCGGGCGTGGTGCGCGTTCGGTCAAAAATCGAAACAACCGTCCCTGTGGTCACCCTCTGCGCTTAGAGTGCTCGCGGATCGAGCTTTCTGAACGCGTTCAAAGGAGCGTGTGAAGCTCAACGGGAGGGGACCGCCCAATGGGCAAGGGGGTCAAGGCCGCCGTGATAGGCGGCGTGTTCGCGGTGATGGTGGGCGGGGCCGGGTACGGGGCCTACAACATCATGAGCGCGCTGAACGGAGACGGGGGCGGCACGAGCGGGGTGGCCGCGGAGAAGAAGTCGGGGCCGCCCGGCAAGGACGAGGTCCAGGAGACCACGGCCAAGTTCTTCGCGGCCTGGGAGAAGGGCGAGGCCGCGACGGCGGCGTCGTACACGAACAACGACGCGGCCGCCGAACAGCTGCTGACCGCCTTCGGGGACGACGCGCACATCACCGACGTGAAGATCACGCCCGGCGCGGCGAGCGGCACCACCGTGCCGTACACGGTGAAGGCGAAGGTGGCCTACGACGGGAAGTCCAAGCCGCTGAGCTACAGCGGCAAGCTGAAGGTCGTACGCGGTCTCACCACCGGACGGCCGCTGATCGACTGGCAGCCGTCCGTCGTGCACCCCGACTTGAAGAAGGACGACACGCTCGTCACGGAGGAGTCGGCCAACCCGCCCATCGAGGCGGTCGGCCGCGACGGATCCGTGCTGACGAAGGAGAAGTACCCCTCCCTCGGCCCGGTCCTTGACGCCCTGCGCGACAAGTACGGTGAGAAGGCCGGCGGCTCCCCCGGCATCGAGCTGGTCGTCCGGCACACCGGTGGAAGCGCTCCCGACACCCCGCTGCTCACCCTCGCCGAGGGCAAGCCCGGCAGGCTCACCACCACGATCAGCCCGAGCGCGCAGTCGGCGGCCGAGAAGGCGGTCAAGCGCTTCGCCCAGTCGTCCGTGGTGGCCGTCAAGCCGAGCACCGGCGAGGTGCTGGCCGTGGCGAACAACCGTACGGACGGCTTCAACGCGGCCTTCGAGGGCCAGGCGGCACCCGGCTCCACGATGAAGATCATCACCGCCGCGATGCTCATCGACAACGGCGTGACCACGATGAACGGTCCGGCACCCTGCCCGGCCGGCGCCGTGTGGCAGGGCCAGAAGTTCGAGAACATCACCGACATGCGGCCCAACGAGAGCGCCACCCTCGCCAACAGCTTCATGCGGTCCTGCAACACCGCCTTCATCAAGCTCATCGACGAGAAGCCGCTCACGGACGCCTCGCTGACCCAGGAGGCCGAGCAGCGCTTCGGGCTGGGGCAGGACAACTGGAAGACCGGCATCGTCTCCTTCGACGGCAGCGTCCCCGCGGTCAGCGGCCCGGACCGGGCGGCCGGTGCCATCGGGCAGGGCCAGGTGCAGATGAGCCCGCTGAACATGGCCTCGGTGACCGCCACCGCGATCACCGGCACCTTCCGCCAGCCCTATCTCGTCTCGCCGAAGCTGGACGACCGCCAGCTGGCCCAGGCCGAGGGCCTGAAGGCGAGCACCGCCGCCCAGCTGAAGCAGATGATGCGGCTCACCGCCACCCAGGGCACCGCCCAGGAGGCCATGGCCGGGCTCGGCGGCGACATCGGCGCCAAGACCGGTTCCGCCGAGGTCGACGGGAACGCCAAGTCCAACAGCTGGTTCACCGGGTTCCGTGACGACATCGCGGCGGCGGCCATGACCGAGCAGGGCGGCCACGGCGGCGACGCGGCCGGGCCGATTGTCGCAGCCGTGCTACGAACGGGTGGCTGATCTCACCTCCGCCGGACGGGACTCTAGGGTGGTGGCCGTCGTTGGGACAGCCGAGGGCAACGGGGACCCTGGGGATTCGTGGAGGAACGAACAGCTGTGGGCAACAGAAGGCGCGTCGCCGAGCGAGGGAAGACGAGGCCCGCCGTGATCGGCGGGGTGATCGCCGTGGTCGTCGGCGCTGCCGGGTTCGGCGCCTACGCGCTGTACGGCGGCGCGTCGGCCGACGACGGCACCCGGGCGGCCTCCACCGACCAGAAGCCCGAGGTGAAGACCGGGCCCTTGTCGGCGACCGAGGTCACCACCACCGCCAAGGCCTTCCTCACCGCCTGGCAGTCGGGGAAGGTCACCGAGGCCGCCGCGGCCACCGACGACTCGGCCGCGGCGAAGTCCCTGCTCACCGGCTACACCAAGGACGCCCGTATCAAGGACGTCACCCTCACCCCGGGCACGCCCACGGGCGACAAGGTGCCGTTCTCCGTCAAGGCCACGGTGTCGTACAAGGACACCGAGAAGCCGCTGGCGTACGACAGCGCACTGACCGTCGTCCGCCGCACGAGCGACGGCAAGCCGCTGGTCGACTGGCACTCGGCGGTCGTCCACCCCGACCTGAAGGACGGCGACAAGCTGGTCACCGGCGAGGCGGGCACGCCCCCGGTCAAGGCGCTCGACCGGGACGGCGGCGAACTGACCAAGAAGAAGTACGCCTCGCTGGGGCCCGTCCTGGACGGGCTGCGCGAGAAGTACGGCAAGCGTGCGGGCGGCAAGGCCGGCATCGAGCTCCGGGTCGAGCGCGGGAAGTCCGCGAAGTCGGACGACCTGTCCGACAAGACCCTGCTGGAGCTGAGCAAGGGCACGCCCGGCACGGTGAAGACCACGCTGGACCCGGCCCTCCAGACGGCGGCCGAGAAGCAGGTCGCGAAGAAGCCCCGGTCGTCGGTGGCCGTGGTGCGGCCCTCGACCGGCGAGATCCTGGCCGCCGCCAACGCCTCGCCCGGCTTCAACACCGCCTTCCAGGGCTCCCTGGCCCCCGGCTCCACGATGAAGGTCATCACCGCGTCGCTGCTGCTCGAGAAGGGCCTGGCGTCGGCGGACAAGAAGCACCCGTGCCCGAAGTACTTCACGTACGGGCACTGGAAGTTCCAGAACGACAAGAAATTCGAGATCAAGGACGGCACGTTCAAGGCGAGCTTCGCCCGCTCCTGCAACACGGCCTTCATCAGCCAGGCGCCCAAGCTCAAGGACGACGACCTGACCAAGCAGGCCCAGCAGGTCTTCGGCCTGGGGCTGAACAACTGGGCGATCGGTGTGCCGTCCTTCGACGGCGCGGTGCCGGTGCAGTCGGCTGCCCAGATGGGCGCCTCGCTGATCGGGCAGGGCGGGGTCCGGATGAACCCGCTGAACATGGCGTCGGTGTCGGCGACGGTCGAGTCCGGCACCTTCCACCAGCCGTACCTGGTCTCCCCGGACGTGGACGGCCGCAAGCTCGCGACGGCCTCACGCACGATGTCGGCGGGCACGCTGTCCCAGCTGCGTGAGCTGATGTCGTACACGGCCGACTACGGCACGGCCGCGGAGGCGATGGCCGGGGTGAGCGGCGACGCCGGCGCGAAGACCGGGTCCGCCGAGGTCGACGGGCAGAAGAAGCCGAACGGCTGGTTCACCGCCTACCGGGGCGATCTGGCGGCCGCGGGCGTGGTCCAGCAGGGCGGCCACGGCGGCGAGACGGCCGGGCCGATGGTGGCGGCACTGCTGAAGATGGGCGGCTGAGCCCCGAGTCGAAGCTCAGTGAGTCACCGGTTCCGCGGCGGCCATGTACGTCCGCCGCAGGAACCGCAGCAGCGCCTGCCGCTCGAACTGCACCACCGACACCCCCTGCGCGGAGTGGAACTCCACGACGGCCTGCACCCGGCCGCACGGCCACACCCGGACCTCACCGCTGCCGGTGGGGGCCCGCAGCCCCTCCTCCAGCAGCCGGCGGTCGAAGGTCCACTCGCGCGCCCCGGCCCCGGGCAGCCCGATCCGTACGGCGCCCGGGTCCCGCTCGGGGTCGTAGCGCAGAGTGACCGGAACCGCTTCCTGCTCCGCGTCCAGCGGGACGTCCGCGTCCGTGACGATGCGAGCTCGGGCGTACTGCTCGACTACGGACATCCGACGGCCCTTTCACCGTGCGCCACCTGTGTGGAGAGTGTGCGTCCACTCCCCCTCCAATGTCGCATATTTTCCGGATCGCGCCCCCGGAGACCGGACATATCACGGATGAGATAAAACGAGCATCACGCTCTTGCAAATCATTCGCATCAAGCCACATCATCGAACGGTGCATGTACCTGACGGATTCATCAACGCGCCCACCTCCGCCGCCACCGGTGTGATCGCCGCGGGCGCCGTCGCCGTGAGCCTGCGCGGCGCGCGCCGGGAACTCGACGAGCGGACGGCACCGCTGGCCGGACTCGTCGCGGCGTTCATCTTCGCGGTGCAGATGCTGAACTTCCCCGTCGCGGCGGGGACCAGCGGCCATCTGCTCGGCGGTGCGCTCGCCGCGATACTCGTCGGCCCCTACACAGGGGTCCTGTGCGTCTCCGTCGTCCTGCTCATGCAGGGCATCCTCTTCGCGGACGGCGGCCTGACCGCGCTCGGGGTCAACATCACCAACATGGCGATCGTCACCACGGTCGTCGCCTACGCCCTCTTCCGCGGCCTGGTGAAGGTGCTGCCCCGCAGCCGCCGGTCGGTCACCGTGGCCTCCTTCGTCGCCGCCCTGGTCTCCGTGCCGGCCGCCGCCCTGGCCTTCACGCTGATGTACGCGGTCGGCGGCACCACCGACGTGTCGATCGGCAAGGTCGCCACCGCCATGGTCGGTGTGCACGTCCTGATCGGCATCGGCGAGGCCGTGATCACCGCGTTGACCGTCGGCTCGGTCATCGCCGTACGCCCTGACCTGGTGTACGGCGCGCGCGGCCTCACGCAGAAGCTCAAGCTGCGGGTGAACGGCGAACTCGTCGACGCGCCGCCGGCCGAGCCGGAGCCCGCCCCCGTGGCCGCCCGGACCTCGCACCGCAAGGTGTGGGCGGCGGGCCTGGTCGCCTCCCTGGTCCTGGCCGGGTTCGTCAGCTTCTACGCGTCCGCCGACCCCGACGGCCTGGAGAAGGTCGCAGCCGACCACGGCATCGACAAGAAGGCCGAGGAGCACGCGGTGGCCGACTCCCCGCTCGCCGACTACGGCGTCGAGGACGTCGACGGCGCCCGCCTGTCCGGGGGGCTGGCGGGCGTCATCGGCGTCGGGGTCACGGTCGTCGCGGGCAGCGCGGTCTTCTGGGCCGTGCGCCGTCGCCGTTCGGACGACACGTCCCCGTCGAACACGGCGGACACGACCGGCACGACCGGCACGATTGGCACCTCGGCCACGTCGGGCACGACGAGCAGCACGAGCGTCTGACATGGGAGCAGGGCACGCGCACAAGCTCTACCGGCACGGGCACTCGCCCGTGCACGGCCTGCCGCCGCACACCAAGCTCGCCGCCGTGTTCGCCTTCGTGGTGGTCGTGGTGTCGACACCGCGGGAGGCGATGTGGGCGTTCGGGCTGTACGCCGTGCTGCTCGGGGCCGTGGCGTGCGTCGCGCGCGTACCCGCCGGGTTCCTGCTGAGGCGGCTGCTGATCGAGGTGCCGTTCGTCGCGTTCGCGGTGCTGATGCCGTTCGTGGCGGAGGGCGAGCGGGTCGACGTCCTCGGTATGTCCCTGAGCGTCAACGGCCTGTGGGGCGCCTGGAACGTGCTCGCCAAGGGCACGCTCGGCGTCGCCGCCTCCGTCCTCCTCGCCGCCACCACCGAGCTGCGCGAACTCCTCCTCGGCCTCCAGCGGCTCAGGCTCCCGCCACTCCTCGTGCAGATCGCGTCCTTCATGATCCGCTACGGCGACGTCATCACGGACGAGATGCGGCGCATGCGGATCGCCCGGGAGTCGCGCGGCTTCGAGGCGAAGGGCGTCCGGCACTGGGGCGTCCTGGCCAAGTCCGCGGGCGCCCTGTTCATCCGCTCCTACGAGCGCGGCGAGCGCGTGCACCTGGCCATGGTCAGCCGCGGGTACGCCGGCTCCATGCCGGTCATCGACGAGGTGACCGCGTCCCGGGCGCAGTGGACGTACGCCCTCGCCCTGCCCTGTGCCGCCCTCGTCGTGTGTCTGCTGGGATGGACCCTGTGACTGATGTGACCCCTTCACTGGACGTGGCCGGTCTGGCCTTCGCCTACCCCGACGGGCACCAGGCGCTCTTCGGCGTCGACTTCTGCGTCGCGCGCGGCGAGCGGGTCGCGCTGCTCGGCCCGAACGGCGCCGGAAAGACGACCCTCGTGCTCCACCTCAACGGCATCCTGACCGGCGGCACCGGCACGGTGAAGGTGGCCGGGCTGCCCGTCGGCAGGCAGCACATGGCGGAGATCCGGCGCCGGGTCGGCATCGTCTTCCAGGACCCGGACGACCAGCTCTTCATGCCGAGCGTCCGCGAGGACGTGGCGTTCGGGCCCGCCGCGGCCGGGCTGAAGGGGCCGGAGCTGGAGAAGCGCGTGGACCGGGCGCTGGCGCGGGTCGGCATGGCGGAGTTCAAGGACCGCCCGCCGCACCACCTCTCCTTCGGCCAGCGCCGCCGGGTGGCCGTGGCGACCGTGCTCGCCATGGAACCGGAGATCCTCGTCCTCGACGAGCCCTCCTCCAACCTCGACCCCGCCTCCCGCCGCGAACTGGCCGACATCCTCCGCTCCCTCGACGTGACCGTGCTGATGGTCACGCACGACCTGCCGTACGCCCTGGAACTGTGCCCGCGCTCCCTGATCCTCAGCGAGGGCGTGATCGCGGCGGACGGCCCGACCGGCGAACTGCTCTCCGACGAGGAACTGATGCGCGCCCACCGGCTGGAGCTGCCGTTCGGTTTCGATCCGCGTACCGTGCCGGCCGCTCCGGCCCGTCCGTGACAATGAGCGCGTGACGAAGACAATGAGCGCGTGACGAACGAGGAGACCGAGAGCTCGCTGCTGCTGGACCAGCAGCTGTGCTTCGCGCTGTACGCCGCCCAGCGCGCGGTGACGGCGGCGTACCGCCCGCTCCTCGACGAACTCGGCCTCACCTATCCGCAGTACCTCGTCCTGCTGGTCCTCTGGGAGCGCGGGCAGACCACGGTCAAGGAGCTGGCGGCCGCGCTGAGGCTCGACTACGGCACGGTGTCGCCCCTGCTGAAGCGGCTGGAGGCGGCGGGTCTCGTACGGCGTGAACGGTCGGCCCGGGACGAGCGGTCGGTGCTCGTGGCGGTGACCGGGCGCGGGGAGGAACTCCGGGAGCGGGCGGCGAGCGTGCCCGGCGCGCTGGCCTCGGCGACGGGGCTCGACGGCACGGAGGTCGCGCGGCTCCGCGAGGAGCTGTGGCGGGTGGCGGAGAGGGCCGAGTCGTCAGCGGACCGCGCCCGCTGATCCGCGAAGGGTGTTACCCCCGGTTGCCACCCCCTCGCAGCGACAGGCGGGTTACTGGCCAGTACCTTGTGCACGATGTATTTGCGCGCACTTGTTTCCCGGGGGAGGACAGCATGACTGACGGCCCCGCCGTCGACACCCGCCCGACGAAGATCATGTATGTCGCCGAGGCCACCGCCCACGGCGGCCGCGAGGGCCATGTCACCAGCCAGGACGGCTGGCTCGACCTGAAGGTCGCGATGCCCCCGCAGCTCGGCGGCGACGGCAACGGCACCAACCCGGAACAGCTCTTCGCGGCCGGCTACAGCTCCTGCTTCCACAACGCGCTGATCCTGGTCGGCAACCGCGAGGGCTACGACCTGACCGGCTCCACGGTCTCCGCGAAGGTCGGCATCGGCCCCAACGAGCAGCGCGGCTACGGCCTCGCGGTCGCCCTGAGCGTCTCGCTCCCCGTCCTCGACCCGGACCTCGCGAGCAAGCTGGTGGACGCGGCCCACGAGGTCTGCCCGTACTCGAACGCGACCCGCGGGAACATCGACGTCACGATCGTGCTTGGTTGAAGGGGGAGCGAGTCGGCGAGACGAGGAGTACGGACGTGGACGTGCACGGCACAGTGGCCGAGGGCTTCGAGCCGGTCAGGGACGCGTTCGCACGGAACTTCGCCACGCTCGGGGAGCGGGGCGCGGCGGTCGCCGTCTACCGGGACGGGCAGCGGGTCGTCGACCTGTGGGCCGGCTCGAAGGACGTCGACGGCACGGATCCCTGGGAGCGCGGCACCGCCCAGGTCGTGCGCTCGGCGACGAAGGGTGTCGCCGCCGCCGTACTCCTGCTGCTGCACCAGCGCGGACTGCTGGACCTGGACGCACCGGTGGGCCACTACTGGCCGGAGTTCAAGGCGCGGGGCAAGGAGCGGGTGCTGGTCCGGCACGTCCTGAACCACCGGGCCGGCCTCCCCGTCCTCGACCACCCCCTCACCCCCGAGCAGGCCCTCGACCCGCTCCGGGGCCCGGAGGCGGTCGCCGCCCAGGCCCCCGCCTGGGAGCCGGGCACCGACCACGGCTACCACGCGCTCACCTACGGCTGGCTGCTCGACGAACTCGTGCGACGCGTGACGGGACAGGGCACCGGCGCATGGCTCGCCTCGCAGATCACCGGCCCCCTGGGTCTGGACCTCTGGCTGGGCCTGCCGGACGCGGCGGCCGGCCGGGTCGGACGCGTGGGCCGCGTCGAGGGGCCCGAGCCGGCCGGCGGCCTGCGCGCCCGCCCGAAGCGCTCGGTCACCGAGGCCTACGAGGACCCGGCCTCCCTGACCCGCCGGGCCTTCGCGGCGATCACCCCGTTCCCGGACCAGAACGACCCGGCCTACCGCGCGGCGGCCCTGCCCGCCACCAACGCCATCGCGACGGCGGACGGACTGGCCCGCCTCTACGCGACCCTGATCGGCGACACCGCCGGGGCCTCACGCCTGTTCACACCGGAGACGGTCGAGCTGGCCCGGGCCGAGGAGTCGGCGGGCCCCGACCGCGTCCTGGTGGTCGGCACCCGCTTCGGCCTCGGCTACATGCTGCACGGCAGCGCCTCCCCCTTCCTCACGCCGGGCTCCTTCGGCCATCCGGGCCGCGGCGGCGCCCTAGGCTTCGCCGACCCGGACACCGGGATCGCGTTCGGCTATGTCACCAACGGCTTCCGCAAGACGGTCACGGCGGATCCGCGGGCGCAGGGGCTGGTGCGGGCGGTGCGGGGAGCGCTGGAACTCTAGGCCCTGCCGTCGAATTCCCGTCGTCCGCCCGAAGGGCGGGCCCCGCGGCGTCAGGTGCGTGCTCTCGGCGAGCCGGGCGCAGGCCCTCGTACTGGTCGTGCGTGAGTCTGTGCCCGGTGCGGCGAGAGCACGTCCATGGCGCCGCGGGGCAGGCGGGAATTCGACGACAGGGCCTGGACGTCTTGGACGTCTCTAGACGTGAATCGGGTGGGAGGTCCGCCCCGACGCCTGGTCGATCTCGTCGTGGGCCTTGGTCAGGAGCCGCATGGCGAGCTCGTTGAGCGCCCGGGCGCCGGCGATCTCCTCCCCGACTCTGGGCTGATTGACGTCGGTCCGGTGCCGGCTCGCGTGCCCGTGCGCCCGTACCTCGGTGCCGTCGGGCAGCCGGACCAGCGCCACCGCCTGGGTGTGCTGATCGTCCTCCCGGAACTCCATCTCGACGTGCCATCCCACTGTGGTGTGCATCATGACGATCACCTCCGGAACACTTAGTTCCAGGGTGCTCCTCCCACCGGCTGGACGCACCCGCCTGGCCCGGCCTATCCGGCGTGCAGCATCAGCCCGATCCCGACGACGAGCAGCCCGGCCGCCGCGATTCTCGCGGCCCCGAACCGCTCCTTGAAGAACACGGCCCCGATGGCGGCGCCCACGATGATCGACGACTCGCGCAGGGCGGCGATGGGTGCGAGCTCGGCCCTGGTCTGGGCCCACAGGACGAGGGCGTAGGCGGCGACGGAGAGGGCGGCCCCGATGAGCCCGATCCCGGCGAACGGCCGGAGAACGGCGAAGCTCTCCCTCCTCCAGCGACTCACGGCGCAGGCGGGGATCACGACCCCTTGGACCGCCATCAGCCAGGCGATGTACCCGAGGGAGGAACCGGAGGCGCGCACGCCGAGGCCATCGACGACGGTGTACGCCGCGATCGTCAGGCCGGTCGCGAGGGCCGCTCCGATCGCCGCCCAGTCGGGCCGGCGACCGCGCAGTCCCCACACGGCGACGCCGGTCAGCCCCGTACACGACAGGGCGATACCGGCGGCGGCCCACCCGTCGGGCACCTCGTGCGCGAAGACGGCGGCGAGCACGGTCACGACGAGCGGCGCGGTGCCGCGCGCGATGGGGTAGGCCTGCCCGAAGTCACCCAGCCGGAAGGACTTCATCAGCAGCGCGTAGTAGGCGATGTGTATGGCGGCGGAGCCGAGCAGATACGGCCATGCCCGGGCCGCCGGAAACGCCACGAAGGGCGCCAGGGCCAACCCGATGACCACCCCGCCGCCCGAGATCAGCGCGAACCCGGCCAGCTTGTCGGTGATCTTGTGGGCGATGGCGTTCCAGCTGGCGTGCGTGACGGCGGCGAGCAGGACGGCGGCGGTGACCAGGGGCGTCACGCGGAGAGCTCGCGCACGTCCACGAGGGTGCCGCCGGCGTGGGTGACGAGGTCGTGGGGCGCCATGGGGAACACGGTGTACGGCGTCCCGGCGGCGGCCCAGACGACGTCGTGCCCGAACAGGGACCGGTCGGCCAGCACACGCGTTCTCGTCCTGTGCCCGAAGGGCGGCACCCCGCCGATGGCGTACCCGGTGGTCTCCCGCACGACATCGGCCTTGGCCCGCGTGACCTTCTCCGCTCCGAGCTCCTTCCGCACGAGCTCGACGTCGACCCGGGAGGCTCCGTCCATGAGCACCAGGACGGGCACCCCTCCCCCAAGCTCTCGGCTGCGCTCGAGCAGGGGGGACCCCCATGCCGCGAAGATCAGCGACTTGCAGATCTGGCTCAGCTCACACCCGAGCGCGGCGGCGGCCTCGGCAGCGGTACGGGTGGCTTCCGGGAACCGGCGGACCTGAGGTACGAGGTCCTCGATCCCCAGCTCCCGCAGGGCCGCGGCGAAACGGGGGTGTACTCCGAAGTTCTCGGCGTCCGTGGCGGCTGTCGTCGTCATGCGGGCACGCTAGCGGTACGTGTACGGCGCACGCGAGGTGGTTTCAGCCGGTGCCGTCCTCCGGCCGGACATCCGCGAACTCCCACCACGCGAGCGGCAGCCAGTCTCCGTCGACGAAACCGTCGACGGACCCTCCGGTGCCCTGGATGGTCACGCGCGTCCCCACCGGATAGACGATGCCGGACAGGCCGGGGACAGATACGAGCAATGTGCCGATACGTCCTGACAAAGCCATTGTTCCTTCCCTCTGTAGATGCAAATCGTCTCATCATGTACCAGCCTGGTATATGACCCACGGCACAGTTGGAGGTGCGTGACGATGAGGGCTGTCGTGTACAAAGGCCCCTTCGAGGTAGCGATAGAGCAAGTGGAGGACCCACGGATCCAGCACCCGAACGATGTGATCGTCCGTGTCACCTCGACCGCCATCTGCGGCTCGGACCTGCACATGTACGAGGGCCGTACCGCCGCGGAACCGGGGATCGTGTTCGGCCACGAGAACCTCGGGGTCGTCGAGGAGACAGGAGAGGGGGTCACCTCGCTCAGCCGCGGCGACCGGGTGGTCATGCCCTTCAACGTGGCATGCGGCTTCTGCAAGAACTGTACGGCCGGCTTCACGGGCTTCTGCCTGACCGTGAACCCGGGCTTCGCCGGCGGCGCCTACGGCTATGTCGCGATGGGGCCCTACGTGGGAGGCCAGGCGGAGTACGTGCGAGTGCCGTACGCCGACTTCAACTGCCTCAAGCTCCCCGAGGGCACAGCGAAGGAGACCGACTTCGTCCTTCTCGCCGACATCTTCCCGACCGGCTACCACGGCAACGAACTGGCCGACGTGCGTCCCGGTGACAGCGTCGCGGTCTACGGCGGCGGCCCGGTCGGGCTCATGGCCGCCTACTCCGCGATGCTGCGCGGTGCGAGCAAGGTGTTCGTGGTCGACCGCGTGGCCGAGCGGCTGCAGAAGGCGCGGGAGATCGGTGCCGTGCCGGTCGACTTCACCCAGGGCAGTCCGGCGGAGCAGATCAAGGAACAGACCGACGGCCAGGGCACGGACAAGGGGATCGACGCCGTCGGCTACCAGGCGCAGGCACAGGGCGAGGACCGCGAGGAACCGGCGACCGTACTGAACTCGCTCGTCGAGACGGTCCGGCCGACGGGCGCGCTCGGCGTGCCCGGCCTGTACGTCCCGCGCGACCCCGGCGGACCGGACGAGCAGGCGAAGCAGGGCATGCTCATGGTCTCCATCGGGCGGCTCTTCGAAAAGGGGCTGCGCGTGGGCACCGGTCAGTGCAACGTCAAGCGCTACAACCGTCAGCTGCGTGACATGATCATCGAGGACCGTGCGCAACCCAGCTTCGTCGTTTCGCACGAGCTTCCTCTCGACCAGGCGCCGACGGCGTACGAGAAGTTCGACAAGCGCGTCGAGGGCTACACCAAGGTCGTCCTCCACCCGCACGCATGAGATGAGCCGGTGAGGGCTCCCCGTCCCCACGGGGCCCTCACCGGCCGGTCTCTCGGGGTGCGGTCAGGCGCGCACCAGTTCCTCGTCCTGGTCCCCGGACGCCGAGCGCAGCCCCTCACCCTCCACGTCCACGTTGGGCAGCGCCCGGTCCAGCCACTTGGGCAGCCACCAGGCCCTGCGGCCGAGGAGGGCCAGGACGGCCGGGACGATGGCCATGCGGACGACGAACGCGTCGAAGAAGACCGCGATCGCCAGGCCGAAGCCGATCATCTTGACCATGGACTCGGACGAACCGATGAAGCCGGCGAAGACCGCCATCATGATCACCGCCGCGGCCGTCACCACCCGGGCGCCGTGCCGGAAGCCCGTCACGATCGCCTGGCCGGCCTTCTCGCCGTGGACGTAGGCCTCCCGCATCCGGGTCACCAGGAAGACCTCGTAGTCCATGGCCAGGCCGAAGACCACGCCCACCATGAAGATCGGCATCATCGACATGACCGGGCCGGTCTGCTCGACGCCCATCAGGTCCGCCAGCCAGCCCCACTGGAAGACCGCGACCACGGCGCCGAGGGCCGCCATCACCGACAGGAGGAAGCCGAGGGCAGCCTTCAGGGGGACCAGGATCGAGCGGAACACCACGATCAGCAGGAGGAAGGCCAGGCCGACCACCAGCACCAGATAGGGGATCAGGGCGTCGTTCAGCTTCTCGGAGACGTCGATGTTCATCGCCGTCTGACCCGTGACCAGCACGTTCGCATCCGAGTCGGCCTTGATCCCGGCGCCCTTGCCGCGGATGGAGTGGACCAGGTCCTCGGTCGCGACCGACGACGGTTTGGAGTCCGGGATGACGGTGATCGTCGCCGTGTCGCCGGCCTTGTTGGGCGCCGGCGGCGTCACCGTGACGACGTCCTCGAGTCCCTTGATCTCGTCGTCGACCGCCGTGAAGGCCGCCTTCGGGTCGTCGCTGTCCTTCGCGTCGACCACGACCATCAGCGGGCCGTTGAAGCCCGGCCCGAAGCCCTCGGAGAGGAGGTCGTAGGCGCGGCGCTGCGTGGTGGACGTCGGCTGGGAGCCGTCGTCCGGCAGACCCAGTTCCAGGCTCGCCGCCGGGACGGCCGCCGCGCCGAGGCCGACGACGCCGAGCAGCAGGACCGCGACCGGGCGGCGCACGACGAAGCTCGCCCAGCGCGTGCCCAGGTTCGGTTTCACCGGCTTGTCCTGCGTCCTGGCCCGGCCGAGCAGCTTGCCCTTCTCCCCTGCCGGCTTCACCCTCCGGCCCGCGTACCCCAGCAGCGCCGGGATCATGGTCAGCGCGATCAGCACCGCGATGGCCACCGTGCCCGCCGCCGCGACGCCCATCTTCGTCAGCATCGGGATGTTGACGACGGACAGGCCCACCAGCGCGATCACGACCGTGAGGCCCGCGAAGACCACCGCGGAGCCCGCCGTGCCGACGGCCCGGCCCGCCGCCTCCTCCCGGTCGCGGCCCTCGGCCAGTTCGGCCCGGTAGCGGGAGACGATGAACAGCGCGTAGTCGATGCCGACCGCGAGGCCGATCATCATCGCGAGGGTGGAGGTCGTCGAGCCCAGGTCCAGCGCGCTGGCCAGCGCCGTGATCGAGGAGACGCCGATGCCCACGCCGATGAGCGCCGTCAGCAGCGGCAGACCGGCCGCGACCAGCGAGCCGAAGGTGATGACGAGGACGACCGCGGCGACCGCGATGCCGATGATCTCGGTGGTGCCGGTGTGCGGGACGGTCTGGAGCGCGTCACCGCCGATCTCGACGGTGAGCCCCGCCTTCCGCGCGTCCTGCGCGGAGTCCTCCAGGGCGTCGCGGGAGGAGTCCTCCAGCTCCATGCCGGAGACCTTGTACGACACCTGCGCGTACGCGATCGTGCCGTCCTTGCTGACGGCCTTCGCCTGGTACGGGTCGGTGACGCGGACGACCTCGGAGCCGTCGGCGAGTTCCTTGACGGTCTCCTGGACGGTCGCCTTGTTACCGGGGTCGGTCATCTTCTCGCCGCTCGGCGCCTTGAAGACGACCCGTGCGGTGGCTCCGTCGGCGCTCGCGCCGGGGAAGCGCTGTTCCAGCAGGTCGAAGGCCTTCTGGGCCTCGGTGCCGGGGATGGAGAACGAGCTGTTGCCGGCGGCGGGGGCGCCGGCCGCGCCGACACCGGCGAGGGTCAGCAGGGCCACCCATATCAGGGCGACGACATGCCGCCGCCGGAACGAGATCCGGCCGAGTTTGCAGAGGAATGTGGCCACGAGGGCGTACTCCCGGTCAGGTCGTGGGTTGGTTCTGGGCAGGGCTGATCAGCCCGACGACGTGAGCGGTGACGTCAGGTGGAGGGTTGACTCAGGGAATCGTCAGTCGACGGGAATGCCGAGGGCGGGGAGGACCACGGCGTCGATGTACTTGAGGAGGAACTCCTGCGTGGGCGGCTGGTCGTCGATCAGCGTGCGCGTGGCGAACGCGCCCACGAACATGTGCACGATGTAGTCCAGCGCCGGGCGGCCGGCCTGGACCTCGCCGCGGTCGACGGCCCTCTGCACCACCCGGTGGAACTCCTCCATCTCCGGCTCGATGAGCAGTTCCTTGAACGCCTGGAGGAGGTCCGGGTTGCCGTGCACCGCCATGAACAGACCCCGCATCAGCGCGGCGTTCTGCTGCATGGTGCAGTCGTCCTCACGCGAGGTGAGGGCGTGCAGGTCGCCCCGCAGGGACCCCGTGTCGATATCGGCGATGTTGCCCGGCTTGTTGTGCCGGATCGCCTTCGCCACCAGCTCCGGCTTGCCACCCCACTGGCGGTAGAGCGTCGCCTTGCTGGACCGGGTGCGAGCGGCCACGGCGTCCATGGTGAGGGCGTCGTAGCCGACCTCGCGGAGCAGGTCGAGCACGGCCGCGTACAGCTCGGCCTCACGCTCGGGGGTGATCCGACTGCGACGCGCGGTGGCGACCTCAGCCATCTCGCTCACCTTCCTGCTCCGAACGACACGGTTTCGTACGTCATGAATGTAGCGCAGCCCTCATAAAAACGAAACCGTTTCGTACGTGCTCTCGGTCACGAGGCAGCCAGCCCGCTGGTTTGTCATAACTTGCTCCGGTCCGCCCCCGGGCAAAGCATGGTGAGGTGAGCTATCTGCGTCTGCCACACATCCATGACGACCTGCTGAGCTTCGTGGCCGAGGACGACCTCTGGCTCGCCCCGGCCGACGACCCCGGCCGCGCCTGGCGGCTCACCGTCGACCGCACGAAGGTGGGCCACCCCCGCTTCTCGCCCGACGGCCGCCACCTCGCGTACACGAGCTGGCGCAGCCTGGTGCCCGAGGTCCATCTCATCCCGGTGGACGGCGGCCCGGGCCGGCAGGTGAGCCACTGGGGCAGCGCCGACACCCGGGTCTGCGGCTGGACCCCGGACGGCGAGATCCTGGCCGTGGCCTCGCACGGCGAGCCCTTCTCGTACTTCACCTGGGCCTACAAGGTGTCCCTCGACGGCGACCCGGGCCGCAAGCTGCCCTGGGGCCCGGTCGCCGACATCCAGGTCGCCGATCTGGACGGGGAGCGCAAGTCTCTCCTCCTCACCGGCACCCCGCCGCACGAACCGGCCGCCTGGAAGCGCTACCGGGGCGGCGCCACGGGCAGGCTGTGGCTGCACGGCGAACGGCTGCTGGCCGGTCTCGGCGGCCATCTGCACTCCCCCATGTTCGTCGGCGGCCGGATCGCCTTCCTCTCCGACCACGAGGGCGTCGGCAACCTCTACTCGTGCGCCTACGACGGCTCCGACCTGCGCCGGCACACCGACCACGACGCCTTCTACGCCCGGCACGCCTCCAGTGACGGCACCCGGGTGGTGTACCAGTGCGCGGGCGACCTGTGGCTGGTCGACGACCTGTCACCGGACTCCGGGCCGCGCCGGCTGGACGTACGGCTGAGCGGGCCGCGCGCGGGGCGGCGCCCGTACCAGGTGGCGGCGGCCCAGCACGTCGACGGGATCTCGGTCGACGAGACCGGGCGGGCCAGCGCGGTCGTAGTACGCGGCAGCCTGTACTGGCTCACCCACCGGGACGGGCCGGCCCGCACCCTCACCGACACCCCGGGCGTCCGGGTGCGGATGCCGGAGATGCTCGGCGCGAGCGGGCGGGTGGCATATGTGACGGACGCGGAGGGCGAGGACGCGATCGAGATCGCCTTCCTGCCCCGGGCGAGCGGCGACCGCGGGCCACGGCGGCTGGCCTCGGGCGAACTGGGCCGAATCCGCGAGCTGGTGTCGGACCCGGAGGGCGAGCGGCTGGCGGTCGCCTCGCACGACGGGCGACTGCTGCTCGTCGATGTCGCGGAGGACGACGGCGCGGAGGACGGCCTGGAGGAAACAGAAGAAGGCGTCACGGCGGGCGGCGACCCGGCAGGCTCGGGCGGCGTCGTCACCGAGTTGATCCGGTCGATCAACGGCCCCGTGCGCGACCTCGCGTTCTCCCCGGACGGGGCGTGGCTGACCTGGTCGCATCCGGGGATCGGGCGGACACTGCGGCAGATCAAGATGGCCCGACTCACCGGAACGGCAGAAGGGGACAGGTTCGTCGTCGACGTCACCAACGGCCGTTTCGAGGACGAGAACCCGGTCTTCACGAGCGACGGCCGTTACCTCGCCTTCCTCTCCTGGCGCGGCTTCGACCCCGTCTACGACGTGCACACCGGCGACCTGTCCTTCCCGCTGGGCTGCCGCCCGTATCTCGTCCCGCTGTCCTCCGCGACGCCCTCCCCGTTCGCGCTGAGCCCGGAGGGCCGCCCGGCCGCCGGGGGCCTGGACCCGGTGGAGGACGACGAGAACGGGGAGAACGGCGCCGTGACCGTCGAGATCGAGGGGCTGGAGAGCCGGGTCACGCCCTTCCCGGTGGCCGCCTCCAAGTACTCGGCGCTGCACCCGGTGGCGGGCGGCGGGCTGGTGTGGCTGCGCTGGCCGATCTCGGGCGCGCTGGGCGAGACGTTCGCGAACCCGGACGACACCAGCGGCCGGCCGACGCTGGAGCACTTCGGCATCACCAAGGCCAAGAAGTCCGAACTCGCCCTGCACCTGGACTTCTTCGCGGTCAGCGGCGACGGCACACGGCTGGTGATCGTCGACGAGGGCGAGCTGCGCGCGGTGCCCGCGACCGAGCCCGGCGACGCCGACACGACGGTGTGGATCGACGCGCGCCGCATCCTGCACGTGGTCGACCCGGCGGCTCAGTGGCGGCAGGCGTACGAGGAGGCCGGACGGCTGATCCGGGCGTACTTCTGGGAGCCGGGCATGTGCGGCATCGACTGGGACGGAGTGCTGGACCAGTACCGTCCGCTGGTCGAACGGGTCGCCTCCCCGGACGAGTTCGCCGATCTGCTGCGCGAGGTGCTGGGCGAGCTGGGCACGTCCCACGCCTACGTCGCCGCCGCCCGGCGCAACGAGGGCCCGCCGCACTACCAGCGCCGGCAGGGCCTGCTGGGCGCCAACTTCGTACGCAGGGACGGCGGCTGGATGGTCAAGCGGATCCTGGCCGGCGACTCCTCCGACTCCAAGGCCCGCTCCCCGCTGGCCGGCACGGGCATCCGCGAGGGGGCGATCCTGACCCACGTCGACGGCCGCCCGGTGGATCCGGACGCGGGCCCGTATCCGCTGCTGGCCGGCGCGGGCGGTACGACGGTGGAGCTGACCTTCTCGTCGGCGGAGGGCGCGGGCCCGCCCCGGCGGGTCGCCGTCGTCCCGCTCGTCGACGAGCGGCCGCTGCGCTACCAGGACTGGGTGGCCAAACGCCGGGCGGTGGTGCGGGAGTTGAGCGGCGGGCGGTGCGGCTACCTGCACATCCCGGACATGGGCGGTTCGGGCTGGGCACAGTTCAACCGCGATCTGCGCATGGAGGTGTCCCGGCCCGCGCTGATCGTGGATGTGCGCGGCAACGCCGGCGGCCACATCAGCGAGCTGGTCATCGAGACGCTGAGCCGCACGATCCTGGGCTGGGACCTGACCCGCGACGCCCAGCCCGTGTCGTACACCTCGAACGCGCCGCGGGGCCCGGTGGTGGCCCTGGCGGACGAGGCGACCTCCTCCGACGGCGACATGATCACCGCCGCGTTCAAGCTGTTGAAGCTGGGCCCCGTGGTGGGGCAGCGCACCTGGGGCGGTGTGGTCGGCATGACCGGCCGCCATGAGCTGGGGGACGGCACGGTGATCACGGTGCCGATGAACGCGGCCTGGTTCGACGCCTACGGCTGGTCGGTGGAGAACAAGGGCGTCGCCCCCGACATCGACGTCCTGCGCACCCCGCTGGACTGGGCGGAGGGCCGTCACGCCCAGCTGACCGACGCGGTGGAGCTGGCGCTGGGGCTGCTGGAGACCAATCCGCCGGCGGCACCGCCGACTTACAGCGACGTACCGGACCGCTCCCGTCCGAAGCTGCCGCCCAGGACGTGAGAAGCCCAGGACCTGAGAAGGCCCAGGGCGTGAGGAAGGGGTGCCCCGCGCGGGGCACCCCTTCCCTTCGGCACGCAACGTCAGGCGTCGTAGTCCTGGTCGAAGCGGTCCTCCTGCTCGCGCTCACGCTCGCGGTCACGGTCGCGGTCGCGGTCGCGGTCGCGCTGCGGCTGCGAGGGGTCCATGTCCTCGTCACGCCGGCGGCCGCGGCCCTGCATCTGCTCGCGAGCCTGGTCCGCCTTCTGCCGGGCCTGGTTCTGCCACTGCTCGGACTTCTCCTGGAACTGGTCCTTCATACCCATGTGGGTTCACTCCCGTTGGGGGTGAGGGGATCTGGCCCGACCAGATTCACACGGGCCGTGACGCTGCGCATGTCGATCACTTACGGAGCGTAGCCCGCTGCTGCTCATCGGCCACTCCGCCCGCCCCGACGAGGCCCGTGCGCGTGCCCGTCAGCCGGTCCGCGAACCGCCGCATCTCCCGCCGGCCCACCGTCCCGATGACCCCTGGCAGATATCCGCGCACGCCCTGCATCCCGCGCAGCCACCACTGCCCGTAGACATGGCTCGACCGGCGCTCGATCCCGGCCACGAGCCGGTCCACCGCCGGGCCCAGCGGGTACGTCTTGTTGGACGGCCAGGGCAGCCGCTGCCTCAACTCCCGCATGACGTCGTCCTGGTCGGCCCCGCGCACCATGTCGGTGTCGGTCCACGACAGGTACCCGACGCCGACCTTCACGCCCCGGTACCCGACCTCGGCGCGCAGACTGTGCGCGTAGGCCTCCACCCCGGACTTGGACGCGCAGTACGCGGTCATCATCGGCGCCGGGGTGATCGCGGCGAGGGACGCGATCTGGAGCAGATACCCCCGGCTCTCCAGCAACAGCGGCAGGAAGGCGCGGGCCGTCACCGCCGAGCCGACCAGGTTGACCTCGATCACCCGCCGCCAGGACTCCGGGTCGGAGTCGGCGAACGGACCGCCCGTGGCGACACCGGCGTTGGCGACGACGATGTCGACCCTGCCGAAGCGCTCCTTGACCTCCTGCGCGACCCGGTCCATCGCCTCGTGGTCGGTGACGTCGGCGTGCCAGTGGTGGCTGTCGCTGTGCAGCCGCCCGGAGACCTCCTTGAGCGCGTCCGGTTCGAGCCCGACCAGTGCGATCTTCACGCCGCGCGCGGAGAGCTTGCGGGCCAGCAACTCCCCGACGCCGCGCGCCGCCCCGGTCACCACGGCGACCCTCCCCTCAAGGTTCACCCTGCTCATGCGCTCTCCTCGGATGCGACCTGGATGTGTGCCCCGACGAGTTCACGGATCTTCCCGGTGACCAGCTCGGGCGCCTCGACCGGCGTCATGTGGCCGATGCCGGGCAGCTCGGTGAGCCCGGTGCAGTGCGGCAGCGCTTCGGCCAGGGCCCGGGCCTGCACCGGCGGTGTCAGCCGGTCTGCCGTACCGACGACGACGGCTGTGGGCACGGTCAACTCCCGTACGCCGTGGTCGAGGTCGAGCAGGTCCAGCACGTGCGACCAGGTGTAGCGGACCTCGCGGGGGCAGGCGTGCACGATGCGGGCGCAGGCCTCGACCATGTGCGGTGCCGAACCCGGGCCCATGGTCCCGTACTTGAGGATCCGGCGGGCCAGCGGCGTGACCGGGCCGAGTGGCGCCCGGGAGCCCAGGATCCGCCGCGTCAGCCAGGTCCGCAGCCGCCCGGGCCGCATGGGGACGACGGTGGAGGCGGCGACCAGCTGCGAACTGCCCGTGCTGCACAGCAGAACGGCGGCGGTGTGCTCGCGGAAGGCGGTTCTCCCGGAGGCCGCCATGACGGTCATGCCGCCCATGGAGTGCCCGGCGACCACGGCCTGTTCGCCGGGCGCCAGGGTGGCTTCGAGTACGGCCTCCAAGTCGTCGGCGAGGGTGTCGGTGCTGCACGCCGGGCTCGCGGGGCTGCGTCCGTGGCCGCGCTGGTCGTAGGCGATGACCCGGTGGTCGGCGGCCAGGTCGCGTATCTGCGCCGCCCAGAAGGCGGTGGAGCAGGTCCAGCCGTGGGCGAGGACGACGGCGGGGGCGCCGTCGGGCCCGTGTATCTCGACGTGCAGCCGGGCGCCGTCAGCGGAGACGGCTGTCAGTTCGCGCGCGGGGGCGGGCGGGGCGTAGGGCCCGGCGTCGACGGACAGGAGGCGGCTCACGCGTCCACCCCGGCCTTCTTCTCGGTCTTCTTCTCGGTCTTCTTCTCGGCCTTCTTGGCCGTCTGCTCGGCCGCCGGGGCCCGCAGGACCTCGTACTCCGCGAGGTCCACCCGCCGCGTCGCCCGCCGGAACTCGGCTGTCGTACCGGGCCAGAGGGTGGTGTTGCGGCCACTCGCGTCGAGGTACCAGCTGGTGCAGCCGCCGGCGTTCCACACGGTCCGCTTCATGCGCTCCTGCACCCGGTGGTTCCAGGCGCGTACGGCGCTCGGCCGGGCGTCGAGGGCGACCCGGCCTCCCCCAGAGCCCGAAGGGCCTGGGGGGACCCCCAGGACGTCGAGTTGGCGGACGAAGTCGGCCAGGTAGTTCAGCTGGGACTCGATCATGAGGATCATCGAGGAGTTCCCGAGGCCGGTGTTGGGCCCGATGATCGTCATCCAGTTGGGGAAGCCGGCGGCCGAGGCGCCGCGCAGGGCCTCCATGCCGCCCTTCCAGGTCTCGGCGAGAGTCCGTCCGTCGGCGCCCACGACCCGCTCGGCGATGGGCATGTCGGTGACGTGGAACCCGGTGCCGAAGACGATCGCGTCCACCTCGGCCTCGCTGCCGTCGGCGGCGACGAGGGTCGATCCGCGGACCTCGGCCAGCCCGCTCGCGACGACGTCGACATTGGGCTGCGCGAGCGCCGGGTAGTAGTCGCTGGACAGCAGGATCCGCTTGCAGCCGATGCGGTAGTCCGGGGTGAGCTTCGCCCGCAGGGCCGGGTCCTTGATGGCGCGGGCCATGTTGCGCCGGGCCAACTGCTCGACGAAGCCGAGTTGGTTCGGGCGCTTGGTGAACGCCTGGACCTGCAACTCCCGGATGCCCCACAGCAGTCCGCGCCGCAGCTGCGAGGTGACGGGCAGCTGCCGGTGGAGCCACCGCTCGGCGTCGCTGATGGCCCGGTCGACGCGGGGCATCACCCACGGCGGGGTGCGCTGGAAGAGCGTGAGCCGCGACACGTCGGGCTGGATGGCCGGCACGATCTGGATGGCCGAGGCGCCGGTCCCCACCATCGCGACGCGCTTGCCGCACAGGTCGTAGTCGTGGTCCCAGCGGGCCGAGTGGAAGACCTTGCCCGGGAAGGAGTCCAGCCCGGGGATGTCCGGGATCTTCGGGTCGGACAGCGGTCCGGTGGCGGAGACGACGATGTCCGCCGACAGATTCCCGCTGCTGGTCTCGATGTCCCAGCACAGCCGCTCGGCGTTCCACGTCATCCGCTTCACCTCCGAGTCGAAGCGGATGTGCGGCCGCAGCCGGAACGTGTCCGTCACGTGCTCCAGGTAGGCGCGGATGTGCTCCCGCCCCGAGAAGGTGCGCGGCCAGTCGGGGTTGGGCGCGAAGGAGAACGAGTACAGATGCGACGGCACGTCACACGCGCACCCCGGGTAGCTGTTGTCGCGCCAGGTCCCGCCGACGCTGCTCGCCCGCTCCAGGACGACGAAGTCGGTGACGCCCTCGCGGCGCAGCCGCACGGCGGCCCCCAGCCCGCCGAACCCGGAACCGACCACCGCGACCCGCACATGCTCGCGTTCGTGTTCGCGTTCGCCCATGCCGACACCTCCACACACCACGAGAACCATGCCAGTGAACACTGGCGCAATGGGAGACTAGGGCAGTCGCGTACTGATGGGTAGGGGGCCGTCGAGGAAAGTTACCCTCGGTACGCCTTAAGGTGCCCAGGTGGCCGAGAAGCGTGAATACCGCATGGAAGAGCTGGCCCGCCTGGCCGGGATCACGGTGCGCACCCTGCGCTTCTACCGCGAACGCAAGCTGATCCCGCCACCTCGCCGGGAAGGCCGGATCGCCTGGTACGACGACCAGCACCTGAACCGGCTGCGCACGATCACGGCCCTGCTGGAACGCGGCCACACGCTCAGCGGCATCGCGGAGCTGGCGGAGGCCTTCGACCACGGCCGGGACGTCGGCGACCTGCTCGGCGTCGGCGCCCCCACCGAGGAGGAGCCGGTCCACCTCACCCCCGAGGAACTCGCCGACCACTTCGCGGGCGAGGCCACCCCCGAGAACCTCGCCGCCGCGATGGAGCTCGGCTACCTCGGCACCGACGGCAACGAGATCGTCCACATCAGCCGCCGCCTCCTGGACGTCTCCTCGGCCCTGGTCCGCGAGGGCATCCCCCTCGCGGAGGTCCTCGGCGCGGCCAAGCAGGTCCGCACCCACGCCGACGCCCTCGCCGAACTCTTCACCGGCCTGGTCCTGCGCCACGCCTCCGAAGACGACCTGCCCCGCCTGCGCCCGCTGGCCCGCAGCGTGGTGGAGGCGGAGCTGTCACTGGCCATGGACCGCAGGATGCGCGGGGGCGGAGGCTGACCGCCGAGGCACTAGCGGTCGTAGACGACGGTCACCGGCGCGTGGTCGGACCACCGCTCCGCGTGCGTGGCGGCCCGCTCCACGAACCCCTTGACCGCCCGCCCGGCGAGCCCCGGGGTGGCCACGTGATAGTCGATCCGCCAGCCGGTGTCGTTGTCGAAGGCCCGCCCGCGGTACGACCACCACGAGTACGGCCCCTCGGTGTCCGGGTGCAGGGCGCGTACGACATCGACGTACCCGCCGTCCGCGGGATCGAGTACCTGGGACAGCCACTCCCGCTCCTCGGGCAGGAACCCGGAGCTCTTGGTGTTGCCGCGCCAGTTCTTGAGGTCGGCCCGCTGGTGGGCGATGTTCCAGTCGCCGCAGACGAGCACCTCACGCCCCTCGGCGGCGGCCCGCTCCCGGAGCCTCTTCAGATAGGCGAGGAACTCGCCCATGAAGCGCTCCTTCTCGTACTGCCGCTCGGTCCCGACCTCACCCGAGGGCAGATACAGGGAGGCGACGGTGACTCCCGGCAGGTCCGCCTCGACATACCGCCCGCTGCCGTCGAACTCGGCGGACTTGAACCCGACCTGGACCCGGTCCGGCTCACGCCTGCTGTACAGGGACACCCCGGCCCGCCCCTTGGCGGCGGCCGGCGCGTGCACCACGTGCCAGCCCTCGGGATCGCGGACGTGCTCGGGCAACTGCTCCGGCTCGGCCCGCACCTCCTGGAGACACAGCACGTCGGCATCGGTCTGCGCGAGCCACTCCACGAAGCCCTTCTTCGCGGCGGCACGCAGCCCGTTCACATTCACAGAGGTCACAGTGAGCACCCCGGCACGATACCGGCACACTGGACGAGGTCCAGTTCCGGATCGAATACGGTAGCCGGATGCATATACGCCGGGTCTCCTTCGACCACCCCGACGCCGTGAAGCTGAACGACCAGGTCCAGGCCGAGTACGCCGTCCGCTACGGGGACGACGGTGACGCCACGGTCATGGCCGCGTCGGACTTCGAGCCGCCGAACGGCATCTACCTGATCGCGTACGACGAGCTCGGCACCCCCGTCGCCTCGGGCGGCTGGCGCGCTCAGGACACGAACGACGAGGGCAACCTGGACGGCGACGCCGAGGTCAAGCGCATGTACGTGATCGAGCAGATGCGCGGCCGGGGCCTCGCCCGCCGCATCCTGGCCGCCCTGGAGGAGGACGCCCGCGCGGCCGGCCGCATCCGCATGGTCCTGGAGACGGGCCTCAAGCAGCCGGAGGCCATAGCCCTGTACACGTCCAGCGGCTACGAGCCGTGCGCCAAGTTCGGCTACTACCGGCATTACGAGTCGAGCCGGTGTTTCGCCAAGAGCCTCTGAGCACTTGGGAACAGAGCAGAGCCCCTGTCGGCTTTCGCCGACAGGGGCTCGAAGCTGCGTGGACCTGAGGGGATTTGAACCCCTGGCCCCCTCGATGCGAACGAGGTGCGCTACCGGACTGCGCCACAGGCCCTTGCAACGAGTGAAACTTTAGCACCCCGATCGGCCTGCTTGGAAATCCGTTCCCGAAGGGCGGTCACCTGCGGCTTCGCGGGCTACTCGTTGGCGGCCCGGGGCCGGCCCCCGTCCTCGTACTGGTCGAACAGCGGCGTGCGGCCGCGCTCCCGTGCCCGCCGTGCGGAGGCCGCGCGGCGGGCGTCACTGCGCCCGTCGTCGTCCGCTCTTTCCTGCCCGCGATGCTCCGCCTCGCCGGGGTCCGCGCTGTCGGCGGGGGCCGGGGCGTCCTCGTGGTCCGGGGTCACGGCGCTCGACCGCGCGGAGCTCCAGGTGTCGGGGGCTCCGAGGTCCACGTCACTGGTGGCCCGGGGCGCGACGGGTGCGGTCACATAGGTCGGCAGGGGCACCGGCACCGGCTCCCAGCTGTCACCCTGCCCCGGCCGCCGCTGCCGCTCGCGCTGCTGGTCGACCCACTCGGCGTGGTCGGTCTGCTCGACGAGTGCGCGCCGGTCCGCCGCGAGGGCCGACAGGCCGGGGTCGGTCGTCGGCTCGGGTCCTTCCTCCGGGTCGTCGGCCGCTTCGTCGGTGGCGGCGCGCCGGCGGGGCTGCCGCTGGCGCTCCCGCAGCCGCTGGGCCGCGACCTCGGCCCGGCGGCGGTCCATCTGGTAGGCGAAGCGGCGGCGCTCCTGGGAGCGCAGGTACGCGATGTACACGCTGAGCATGACGGCGGGCACACCGGGCGCCCACAGGAACGCGAGGCCCCCGACGGCGGCGACGATCGCGCCGAGGGTGAAGGCGAGGAACAGCATGGTGGTGGTGCGCCGACGGCGCGCGAGCACCTTCGAGCGCCGGGCCCGCGCTGCGGCCGCCTCGTTCGCCTTGTTCGCCTGGGGCGTCGCGCCGCGCCGGGCGGCGGGCACTGGGCCCCGTCCGCGTTCGGCACTCGCCGGTCCGGGCGCCGGGCGGGCCGGCTGCTCGGGGGCGGGGGACGGTACGGGTGCCTGGGTCTGCGGACGCGTCTTGGACACGGCGAAGGCCCGGACGTCCACCGAGTCGGTGACGGCGTCCAGGTCGTCGGCGTCCTGCTCCCCCTCCTCGGCGGAGCGCGCCCGCAGGTCCCTGGCGTACCGGCGCTCCATGGCCGCCTTTCCGGACAGAAGCCGGATGGCGGTGCTGAAGCGTTCCGTCGGACGGGCCTCGTTCAGCTCGTCCTGCCTACGGAGCCACATCGGCACCAAGTAGGCGGCCCAGGCCCCGACAATGACTGCGTAGATGAGGCCGCTGCTGCTCACGCCTCACACGGTAGAGGGGTTTGCGTGAGGCCATCTGCCAATTGAGCCGGTGTGTCGCACGATCTGGCTGATATTTCGAACTTTTTTTGTGACCGATGCGATCAGCAGACCGCCGCGGCCGGGAATTCAATGGCCTGAGGCGGTCACCGGCCGATCAATTTCGAACAAACATTCAATTTCCGGGGTGGTGCCGGATTCCCGGATTACTCTGCGATCGTGCCCGGTGCCAGCGCCTCAGCAACCCGTCCGGCACCTCTTCCGCCGTCAGCGCGAAGACGAGGTGATCTCGCCAGGCGCCGTCGATGTGGAGATAACGCGGCCTGAGCCCCTCCTCACGGAATCCGAGTTTCTCCACGACCCGGCGGCTCGGCCCGTTCTCGGGGCGAATGCAGACCTCGATGCGGTGCAGCCCGACCGTACGGAAACAGTGGTCCACGACGAGTGCCACCGCCGTCGGCATCACCCCGCGGCCGGCCACCCCCTCGTCCACCCAGTAGCCGACGTGCCCCGAGCACATCGAACCCCAGGTGATTCCGGCCACGGTCAACTGCCCCACCAGCCGCCCCTGGTACTCGATGACGAAGGGCAACATCCGGCCCGCGTTCGCCTCCGACCTCAGGTGGCGGACCATCTGGCGGAAGGTCGGGCGGTGCGTCAGCGGCCCACCGGGCGCGGGCGGCGGAATGGTCGCCTCCCAGGGGCGCAGCCAGTCACGGTTGCGCCGGTTGACCTCGCGCCACGCCCGCTGGTCGCGCAGCTTTATCGGCCTGAGGACGATGTCGCCGTCCACCAGCTCGACTGGCCAGGATGGGCTGTTCAGCTCGCACCCCCATAGCCGGGTCTGGGGTGGTCACCGCCGCGGAGCTGCTCGACGGCATGGACCAGTAGCGGTTCCAGGACGGCCAGGCCGTCCTTCACACCGCCGCTGGAGCCGGGCAGGTTGACGATCAGGGTCCCGCCCGCCACTCCGGCCAGGCCCCGGGAGAGCGCCGCGGTCGGCACCTTCTCCCTGCCGAACGCCCTGATGGCCTCGGCGATGCCCGGGACCTCGTGGTCGATCACCCGGCGCGTCGCCTCGGGCGTGCGGTCGGTGGGCGAGATGCCCGTGCCGCCGGTGGTGACGATGACGTCGTAGCCGGTCTCGACACCGGCGCGCAGGGCCGCCTCCACCGGGCCGCCGTCGGGGACGACCTGCGGGCCGTCGACCTGGAAGCCGAAGCCCTTCAGGCCGTGCGCGATCAGCGGGCCGCCCTTGTCCTCGTAGATCCCGGCGGCGGCCCGGTTGGATGCGGTGACGACGAGAGCGCGGTACGTCATGCCCGGCTCCAGTCGCCCGACTTGCCGCCCGTCTTCTCCTCCACCCGTACGTCCGTGATGACCGCTCCCTTGTCGACCGCCTTGACCATGTCGATCACGGTGAGCGCGGCGACGGAGACCGCGGTGAGGGCCTCCATCTCGACGCCCGTGCGGTCCGTCGTCTTCACGGTGGCCAGAATCTCCACCGCGTCGTCCGCGACCGTCAGGTCCAGTTTCACACCGGACACCGACAAGGGGTGACAGAGCGGGATCAGGTCCGGGGTGCGTTTGGCGCCCATGATCCCGGCGATCCGCGCGGTCGCGAGGGCGTCGCCCTTGGGGACGCCCTCGCCGCGCAGCAACTCGATCACGCGGGGCGAGACGAGGACGCGTCCGCTGGCGCGGGCGGTGCGCGCGGTCACGTCCTTCTCCGACACGTCGACCATGCGGGCGGCACCCGCCTCGTCGATGTGCGTCAGGCGGTCCTGCGTAGGGGGGTCCTGCGTGCTCATGCTGTGTGGCGCTCCCGGTCCGGGCCTGCTGTGCGCGACACGGTACCCCCAACCAGCGCCTCTCAGCCGAGCAGGACCACCTCGACCTCGGTGCCGGGCTCCACGGACTCGGTGTCCTCGGGGACGACGATCAGCGCGTCGGCGTGGGCGAGGGCCGCGACCAGGTGGGATCCGGCGCCGCCGACCGGGGTCACCCGTCCGTCGTCGTACGTGCCGCGCAGGAACTGGCGGCGGCCCTTCGGGGAGGTCAGCGCCTTGTCCGCGGTCAGGGTCGCCCGGGTCGTCGGCCGGTGGACGTCCTCAAGGCCCATGAGGGCGCGGATCGCGGGGCGGACGAACAGTTCGAAGGAGACGTACGACGACACCGGGTTGCCGGGCAGGGCCAGCAGCGGCGTGTGGTCGGGGCCGATGGAGCCGAAGCCCTGGGGCTTGCCGGGCTGCATGGCGAGCTTGCGGAACTCGATGCCGCTGCCCGCCTCGTCCTCGTCGGCGACGTGGGACAGGGCCTCCTTGACGACGTCGTAGGCCCCGACGCTCACGCCGCCCGTGGTGACCATCAGGTCGGCGCGGACCAGCTGGTCCTCGATGGTGGAGCGCAGGGTCTCGGCGTCGTCGGCGACGGCGCCCACACGGTAGGCGATGGCTCCCGCGTCGCGGGCGGCGGCGGTGAGGGCGAAGCTGTTGGAGTCGTAGATCTGACCGGTGCCCAGTTCCGCGTCGGGCTGGACGAGTTCGCTGCCGGTGGAGAGCACCACCACGCGCGGGCGCGGGTGTACGCGGACGGTGCCGCGGCCGATCGCGGCGAGCAGGGCGATCTGGGGCGGGCCGAGGATCGTGCCGGCCTCCAGGGCGCGGTCGCCGGCCTTCACGTCGCTGCCCGTGGCACGCACGTGCGCACGGGCCTCGGCCGGGCGGTACACGTGCACGTGTCCTGTGGCGCCCTCGGGGCCGAGGCTGCGGGCGCGCATCCCGGCCACCGGGCCCTCGCCGAGCCCGCCGTCGGTCCACTCGACGGGCACAACCGTCTCGGCGCCGGGCGGCAGCGGGGCGCCGGTCATGATGCGGGCGGCCTGGCCGGGGCCCACGTGGAGCAGCTCGGCCTGGCCGGCGGCGACGTCCCCGACGACCTCCAGGGCCGCCGGGAACTCCTCGCTCGCGCCCGCGACGTCCGCGACCCGCACCGCGTAGCCGTCCATCGAGCTGTTGTCGAAGGGCGGCAGGGACACCGGCACCGTGATGTCCTCGACGAGGACGCAGCCCTGGGCGTCGAGCAGGTGCAGCTCGATGGGTTCCAGGGGGCGGACGGTGGCGAGGATGTCCTCCAGGTGCTCCTCCACCGACCAGAGGTGGTCGGGTCCCGAGTGGTCCTGGCCGGTGACGCGGGGCGCGGCGCTGCTCAACGTGCTACATCTCCTCGGCTACGTAACTGCGAAGCCAGGTCCGGAAGTCCGGGCCCAGGTCTTCACGTTCGCACGCGAGCCGGACAATGGCACGCAGGTAGTCGCCGCGGTCGCCGGTGTCATAGCGGCGGCCCTTGAAGACGACGCCGTGCACCGGGCCGCCGATCTTCTCGTCTTCGGCGAGCTGCTGGAGGGCGTCCGTGAGCTGGATCTCGCCGCCGCGGCCCGGCTCGGTCCGGCGCAGTATGTCGAAGATGTGCGGGTCGAGGACGTAGCGGCCGATGATCGCGTAGTTGGACGGGGCGTCGGCCGGGTCGGGCTTCTCGACGAGGCCGCTGACCTGGACGACGTCGCTGTCCTCGGTGCTCTCGACGGCCGCGCAGCCGTAGAGGTGGATCTGCTCCGGGGCGACCTCCATGAGCGCGATGACGCTGCCGCCGCGCTGCTCCTGGACCTCGACCATGCGCTGGAGCAGGGGGTCGCGGGGGTCGATCAGGTCGTCGCCGAGGAGGACGGCGAAGGGCTCGTCACCCACGTGCGGGGCGGCGCACAGGACGGCGTGACCGAGGCCCTTGGGGTCGCCCTGGCGGACGTAGTGCATGGTCGCGAGGTCGCTCGACTCCTGCACCTTGGCGAGGCGGCCGGCGTCGCCCTTCTTCTGAAGCGCCGACTCCAGCTCGTAGTTGCGGTCGAAGTGGTCCTCGAGGGGGCGCTTGTTGCGGCCCGTCACCATGAGGACGTCGTCGAGACCCGCGGCGACGGCCTCCTCGACCACGTACTGGATCGCGGGCTTGTCGACGACCGGCAGCATCTCCTTGGGAGTGGCCTTGGTGGCCGGCAGGAACCGGGTACCGAGGCCTGCTGCTGGAATGACAGCCTTGCTGATCCGAGGGTGCGACTGAGTCATGCCCGCCACCATATCCGGTGCCTTTGCGCGGAATCCGCGACTCCGGTTCATAGGCGCTCATATGAGCGTATTGCGACGGTACGGGAGCAACCTTTGAGTCACATCGGACGTCCGGGCGAGCCTGACAAGCGGAGTTTGCGGCGCGAGCTCCTCGCGGTGAGGAACAGGTTGACGGCGGATGACCTGCGGGAAACCTCGGTCGCGCTGGCCGGGCGGGCGCTGGAGCTGCCCGAGTTGGCGCGGGCCGGCACGGTGGCCGCGTACGTCTCCGTGGGGAGTGAGCCGGGTACGCGCGCGCTCCTTGACGCGCTGCGCGCCCGGGGCGTACGCGTCCTGCTTCCGGCCCTGCTGCCCGACAACGACCTCGACTGGGGCGTCTACGAGGGCGAGGGCTCGCTGGCGCGCGTCCAACACGGCGGCAGGATGGCCCTCTTCGAGCCCGCGGGCGAGCGCCTCGGCCCGGACGCCGTGACCACCGCCGACGCCGTGCTGCTGCCGGGTCTGGCGGTCGACACGCGCGGAATGCGGCTGGGGCGCGGCGGAGGCTCGTACGACCGTGTGCTGGCGCGGCTGGAGCGGGCGGGTGCGCGTCCCGCGCTGGTGGTGCTGTTGTACGACTCGGAGGTGGTCGAGCACGTCCCGGAGGAGCCCCACGACCGGCCGGTGCAGGCGGTGGTGACGCCGTCGGGGGTGCGGCGGTTCCGGCAGGAGCCCTGATGCGAAACGGCCCTCCACGCGTGCGTGGAGGGCCGTTCGGTTTCCGGTGTCAGCGGCTCACGGCTTGAGCACCAGCTTGTCGGTCGTGCCGTCCTCGACCGCCCGGTCCGAGAAGGACCACGGGAGCAGTTCGCCGTCGGCCCACTTGTCCGTCTGGTCGACGTAGTGGGCGCTGTAGGCGTGTCCGGAGGCGCCGCTGAGGTTGATCCAGCGGGACTTGTCGAGGTCGCCGAGGTTCACGACCATCCGCATGGACGGCACCCACACCACGCCGTAGCCGCCGGCCGCGTTCCAGCCGGTCGCGTTGACGGTGGCCTCGCCGCCGCTGAGCTCCCAGGGGCCACGGTTGAGGGCGTACTGGAGGAAACCTGGGCCCTCGGTGCCGAGGGTCTGGTTCTTCAGGAACAGGCGGTGCAGCCGTCCCCAGGTCCAGGTGTCGATGTCCTTGCCGAGCTTGGCGGTCAGCTCCCAGCGGGCGTCGACCATGGCGCGCCTGAACAGCTGGTCGCGGTTGACGGCGCCGTCGCGGGTGCCCACCTCGGGCGTCTTCCACCAGTCGCTGTCCGGCTGGTCCATCAGCTTGCGGACCACCTCGAACCAGCGGTCGCCGCCGTTGGGCTGCGCCTGGTCCGGGTCACGCTCGCCGCACTCGCGCACCTTCTCCGCCTCGTCGGCGGGCCCGGTGGTGTTGACCGGCTCCACCCACAGGCACTGGCCCTTGACCCGCAGTTCCTTGGGCAGCTTGTTGCCGAAGGCGAGCTTGAGGATGTTGCGCCAGACCGCGTTGAAGTAGGCGGCGGCCGCCGAGTCGGTGTCCTGGGTGTAGTCCCAGCCCTCCAGCAGCTTCTGCGCCTCGCGGACGTCCTTGTTCTCGGGGTCGATCTTGAGCAGCGTGGGCACCAGCAGCCGGGCGATCTCGCTGCTGTTGTCCAACTGCATCTGGCGCATGTCGTCGGTGGAGATCTTGCCGCCGCCCTTGATCTTCGACTGGATCAGGTCGGTGATCCGCTGGCTGCGCGTGCCGTAGCCCCAGTCCTTGGTGAGGGTGTAGGGGTACTTGTCCGGGTCGATCACGGCCTGGTTGGCGGTGACGATGTAGCCCCGCTTCGGGTCGTACTCGTACGGCAGCGCGTCCTGCTCGATGTAGCCGGTCCAGCGGTACTCGGGGTCCCAGCCGGGCGCCGGGACGGAGCCGTCGTGGTCCCGGGAGCGCTTGGGGATCCTGCCCGGCAGGGTGTAGCCGATGTTGTTCTCGGTGTCCGCGTAGATCAGGTTCTGCGAGGGCACGTCGAACAGCGCGGCGGCCCTGCGGAAGTCGGTCCAGTTCTTCGCCCTGTCCATGGCGAAGACGGCGTCCATGCTGGTGCCCGGCTGAAGCGCGGTCCAGCGCAGTGCGACGCCGTAGCCGTCGCCTCTGTCGGGTGCGGCGGTGTCGACGGCGGCCTTCCTGCCGACCTTCACGAGCTCCTTGGCACGGTCGGACAGCAGGGGGCCGTTGTTGGTCCCGCGGACGACGATCTTCCTGGGCGAGCCGCCGGCGACCTTGATGGTCTCCTCGCGCCTCTCGAAGGGCTTGACCTTGCCGTCGTACAGGTAGCCGTCGCCGGTGATCTTCTCCAGGTAGAGGTCCGTGACGTCGACGCCGGAATTGGTCATGCCCCAGGCGATGTCCTGGTTGTGACCGATTATCACGCCGGGCATGCCGGCGAAGGTGTAGCCGCTGACGTCGTACTGGCACGCGCTGGAGACGCTGCGGCAGTGCAGGCCCATCTGGTACCAGACGGACGGCAACGAGGGCGACAGGTGCGGGTCGTTGGCCAGCAGCGGCTTGCCGGTGATGGTGTGCTGCCCGCCGACGACCCAGGAGTTGGAGCCGATGCCGTCACCGTTCACGCCGACGGCCGGCGGGAGGTCGCTCAGGGCATCGCTGAGGCCGGTGAGCTGGCTGTCCAGGCCCGAGGTACCGGAGGCCGTGCCCGCGGTGCCGGAGGCCGTGCCCGCGGAACCCGCTGTGCCGGCCGCGGTGCCGCCGGTCCCGCCGGTGCCCGTGCCGCCGGTGCCGCTCGTGCCGCCCTGTTCGAACGCGCCCGTCAGCTCGTCGTACTGGCCCTCCTGGACGATCGCCTTGTTCCGGCTGTACGGGTACTGCGGGTACAGCTCGGCGATCTGCTTCGGGCCGAGGCGGCTGGTCAGCAGGGCGCGGTCGATCTCGTTCTTCATGTTGCTGCGCAGGTCCCAGGCCATCGCCTTCAGCCAGGAGACCGAGTCGACCGGGGTCCACTTCTGCGGCTTGTAGTCGTTGGTGAACCCGAGCGCCGCGTACTCCAGGGAGATGTCCTTGCCGTCCTTGCCCTGGAGGTAGGCGTTGACCCCCTCGGCGTAGGCCTGGAGGTACTTCTTCGTGGAGGCCGACAGCTTGGTGTCGTACTCCTGCTTGGCGACCCGCTCCCAGCCGAGCGTGCGCAGGAACTCGTCGTTGTCGACCTGGCTCTTGCCGAACATCTCCGACAGCCGGCCGGCGGCCATGTGACGGCGTACGTCCATCTCGTAGAACCGGTCCTGCGCCTGGACGTAGCCCTGCGCCATGAACAGGTCCGCGTCGGAGGAGGCGTAGATCTGCGGGATGCCGTAGTCGTCGCGTTTGACCTCGACGGGTCCCGAGAGGCCCTTGAGCGTGAGGGTGCCCTTGGTCTGCGGGAACGAGGCGCGGACGGTGCTGATGGACCAGTACGCCCCGAAGGCGACGCCTCCGATCAGTGCCAGCACCAGGACGAGCACGATCAGACGTGCTTTGCGCCCCTTTCTCCTGCCGGACTTGCCGGGCTGCTGACCCGTGGAGGCGGTGGTGTCGGTGGGCATCGCTGTCCTTGCTGTCCTAAGTCGAGCGGCAGGTTCGGCTGTGCTTTTAACTGAGCGCTGGAGCAACGATAGGCGCAGGGCCTCACGCCCCTTGACGCGGAGTCGGGAACCGGCACGGATGAATGTTCGATCTCACCCTCGGAAGCGTCAAGAAATCGTCAAGAGTTAGGTAAGGTAACGAAGTAGTTGGCGCGATGCGCCACAGCGTCATGTGCGATGTACGTGAGCCCACGCGCGTGCGCGTGCGGGCCAGGGAAGGATTCGGCCGCTGACTGTTCACCACCTCAACCAGCTCCTGCTCGTCTGCTCGCTCGTCCTGCTCGTCGCCGTCGCAGCGGTACGGATCTCCTCGCGCAGCGGGCTCCCCAGCCTGCTCGTCTATCTGGGGATAGGCGTCGCCATGGGCCAGGACGGCATCGGCGACATCCACTTCGACAACGCCGAACTGACCCAGGTCATCGGATACGCGGCCCTGGTCGTGATCCTGGCCGAAGGTGGACTGGGCACGAAGTGGAAGGAGATCAAGCCGGCCCTGCCGGCCGCCACGGCGCTGGCGCTGGCCGGTGTCGCGGTGAGCGTCGGGGTGACGGCGTCGGCCGCGCACTACCTGATCGACCTGGAGTGGCGGCAGGCGCTGATCATCGGGGCGGTCGTCTCCTCGACCGACGCGGCGGCCGTGTTCTCCGTGCTGCGGAAGATCCCCCTCCCCGCGCGCGTGACGGGCACGCTGGAGGCGGAGTCCGGCTTCAACGACGCCCCGGTGGTCATCCTCGTGGTCTCACTGTCCACGGCGGGGCCGGCCGAACACTGGTACGTGCTGCTCGGCGTGATCCTGCTGGAGCTGGCCATCGGTGCGGCCATCGGGCTCGCGGTGGGCTGGCTCGGCTCCTGGGGGCTGAGGCACGTGGCGCTGCCTGCCTCCGGCCTCTACCCGATCGCCGTCATGGCCATCGCCGTGGTGGCGTACGCGGCGGGCGCGCTGGCCCACGGCAGCGGCTTCCTCGCGGTGTATCTCGCCGCGATGGTGATGGGCAACGCGCGGCTGCCGCACTGGCCGGCCACGCGCGGCTTCGCCGACGGGCTCGGCTGGATGGCTCAGATCGGCATGTTCGTCCTGCTCGGCCTGCTGGTCACCCCGCACGAGCTGGGTGACGACATCGTGCCCGCGCTCGTCATCGGGCTGGTGCTGACCATGGTGGCGCGCCCGCTGAGCGTGGTGGTCTCCCTGTCGCCCTTCCGGGTCCCGTGGCAGGAACAGGCCCTCATGTCCTGGGCCGGGCTGCGCGGGGCGGTGCCCATCATCCTGGCGACCATCCCCATGGTGGAGGGCGTGGAGGCGAGCCGCCGGATCTTCAACATCGTCTTCATCCTGGTCGTCGTCTACACCCTGGTCCAGGGCCCGACCTTGCCGTGGCTGGCCCGCACGCTGCGCCTGGGCGACGGTTCGGAGGCCGCCGACCTCGGCATCGAGTCGGCCCCGCTGGAGCGACTGAGCGGGCATCTGCTGTCCGTGGCGATCCCCGAGGGGTCGAAGATGCACGGGGTGGAGGTCAACGAACTGCGGCTGCCGCCCGGCGCCGCCGTGACGCTCGTCGTACGCGCCTCGGAGTCGTTCGTGCCGCTTCCTACGACGGTGCTGCAACGCGGGGACGAGCTCCTCGTCGTGGCCACGGACCCGGTGCGGGACGCGACGGAGCGGCGGCTGCGCGCGGTGGGCCGCGGCGGCAAGCTGGCCGGATGGCTGGGGACGGACGAGGCGAGTCGTTAAGGGCGGTTTCGCGTCGTTCATGCCCCCGATTTCGCAGGTGGACACACCCGCAGTGCTCTTTTTCACAGGCAGGCCCACTCACGGGCCTGTACGATAAAGGCGTTACCCAAGATCGAACCAACTCTGCCTGACGCAGAGCTGGCGCGACCGTATGGCGGTCGGGTCACCCCTCCTCACCGGGCCCCGGCATCTACCGCAGTTCCGCGCAAGAGGACAGCTCTCGGCGCCGCCCGCTGACGGGCCCGCGCTACCAGGCGGCAGAAAGGCACGGGCCGTGGCGTCCACGGTCACCTCGAAGAAGTCGAAGAACTCGACGGCTTCCGCCCGCCCGGGATACGGCCGGCTGCTGCGCACCCGCGGCGCCTGGACGTTCCTGCTCCCCGGCTTCGCGGCGCGCCAGCCGTTCGCGATGCTGACGATCTCCATCGTGCTGCTGGTGCAGCACACCACCGGCTCCTACGGAGCGGCGGGCGCCGCCGCGGCCGTCACCGGTGTCTCCATGGCGCTGTTCGCTCCCTACAGCGGCCGCCTCGCCGACCGCTACGGGCAGCGTGCCGTGCTGGTCCCCGGCGTCCTGCTGCACACCCTGTCCGGGCTGACGCTGACGGCTCTGGCGCTCATGGACGCGCCCTTGTGGGCGCTGTTCGTGGCGGCCGTCCCGACCGGCGCCTCGGTGCCGCAGGTCGGTCCCATGGTGCGGGCCCGCTGGGGCGTGAAGCTCAAGGACTCGCCGCTGCTGACCACCGCGGCGGCCTTCGAGTCCGTCACGGACGAACTGACCTTCGTCGTCGGCCCGCTGCTGGCCACCGCCCTGTGCACGGCCGTCGACCCGGCCGCCGGGCTGGTCACGGAGGCCTCGCTGACCCTGATCGGCGGTCTGCTGTTCGCCGCGCAGAAGAGCACCCAGCCCTCGGTCACAGGCCGCGGCCACGCGCGCGTGGAGCACGCTTCCGCGCTGCGGATCCCCGGAGTGCGCGTGCTGATCGTGACGTTCCTGGGCATCGGGTCCGTCTTCGGCGGTATGCAGGTCTCGCTGGCCGCGTTCACCGAGTCGATCGGCGAACCGGGCCTCAACGGCGTCCTCTACGGGATCTTCGCCGCGGGCAACATGATCTCCGGCCTCGCCTGCGGCGCGATCGCCTGGAAGGTGGCCCCGCAGCGGCGCCTCGTCGTCGGCTACACGGCGCTCGCGCTCACCGCGTCGGGCCTGTGGGCCGCCCACTCGGTGCCGGTCCTCGCCGGGCTCGGCCTGCTGGTCGGCATGTGCATCGCGCCCGCCCTGATCACCGGCTACACCCTGGTCGAGGGTCTGGTCCCGGCCGGTGCCCGCACCGAGGCCTTCACCTGGCTGACGGGCGCGGTGGCGCTCGGCCAGGCGGCCGCCGTCACGGTCGCCGGGCAACTGGAGGACCACTTCCGGGACGGCGCCGGTTTCCTGGTGCCGATGGGCGGCACCGTGCTCGCCCTGGCGACCCTCCTGGCCCTGCGTTCCCGGCTGTCGGGACGTGCCCAGGGCCGCACCGTCGCACGTGGCGTGGGTCACCGCGTGCCGGTGGCAGTGGACTGAACGGCCGGAATACGTCAAGATGGATCGTCGTTAGCACTCATCGAGTGAGAGTGCCAGGAGGAAGACAGTGCCCACCTACCAGTACCAGTGCACCGAGTGCGGCGAGGGCCTCGAGGCGGTGCAGAAGTTCACCGACGACGCCCTCACCGAGTGCCCCAGCTGCAAGGGCCGCCTGAAGAAGGTGTTCTCGGCGGTCGGCATTGTCTTCAAGGGCTCCGGCTTCTACCGGAACGACAGCCGCGGCTCCTCGTCGAGCAGCACCCCGGCGTCGAAGTCGTCGAGCACCTCCTCGTCGTCCTCCGACTCCGGCTCCAGCGCCGGCTCCGGTTCGAACTCGTCGTCCGGCACCGGCAGCTCGACCAGCAGCAGCACCACCGCCGCGTAAGGCCAGTTTCTTACGGGACCCTGTCGCCTTTCGGCGGTGGGGTCCTCGGCGTTTCCGCGTGCGGTTAGGGTGCGGGCATGGCGAACAAGGCGAACGTGGCGAACACGGGGGGCGCCGGGATCGGCGTCATCGGCGGCTCCGGGTTCTACTCCTTCCTCGACGACGTGACCGAGGTCCAGGTCGACACCCCGTACGGGCCGCCCAGCGACTCCCTCTTCCTCGGCGAGGTCGCCGGCCGGCGCGTGGCCTTCCTGCCCCGGCACGGACGGGGCCACCATCTGCCGCCGCACCGGATCAACTACCGGGCCAATCTGTGGGCGCTGCGGTCGGTCGGCGTGCGCCAGGTGCTCGCCCCGTGCGCAGTCGGCGGTCTGCGGCCCGAGTACGGGCCGGGCACGCTGCTGGTTCCGGACCAGCTGGTCGACCGGACCAAGTCCCGCGCCACCACGTACTTCGACGGGCTGCCGCTGCCCGACGGGACGGTGCCGAACGTGGTGCACGTGTCGCTGGCCGACCCCTACTGCCCCGCCGGGCGGGCCGTCGCGCTGAAGGCGGCGCGCGGGCGGGACTGGGAGCCGGTGGACGGGGGCACGCTGGTCGTCATCGAGGGGCCGCGCTTCTCGACCCGTGCCGAATCGTTGTGGCACCAGGCGCAGGGCTGGTCGGTGGTGGGCATGACCGGCCACCCCGAGGCGGTGCTCGCCCGCGAGCTGGAGCTCTGCTACACGTCCCTGACCCTGGTCACCGACCTCGACGCCGGTGCCGAGACCGGGGAGGGCGTCTCGCACGACGAGGTGCTGCGGGTGTTCGCGGCGAACGTGGACCGGCTGCGGGGCGTGCTGTTCGACGCGGTGGCGGGATTGCCGGGGGAGGACGAGCGGGGCTGTCTGTGTGTGAACGCGTTGGGTGGGATGGATCCGGGGTTCGCGTTGCCGTAGGCGGTGGGTGCCGGATGTGGGCGTTGGGGGTGGGCGTTGGGACGGGTGTTGGGGGCGGGTGTTGGGCGGAAGTTGCCGTTCGGGTGAGGGAGTTGTCCACAGGGCGGCGGTAGGTCCACAGGCCTGAGCGGGCCGTGGTGCGAAGCCTCATCGTGGGGAGCGCAAGCCGTTCGCTCGTCCCAGGTGGTGGTCCCCATGTCCCTCGCTCCGTCTTCCTCTTTCCTCACCCTGCCTTCTTGGTCTGTTGCCGCATGCCCGCCCGGGCCCGAGGTCCCTGCGGCGCGTGAGGTGCCGCGGTTCGACCCCGTACGGGTACGCGGCGGCCGAGTCGGCCGGCTGGTGCGGCACCGGCGGCGGGCCCTGGCCGTGGGCCTGGCGGTCACCGCTACCGCGCTGGTCGCGGCCGGACCGCGCGGCTCCGACGGTGCCCGTGGACATCCCGGGGCTCAGCCTCCCGCGCACGCGGCCCCGGTGTCCGGGGAGCAGCCCGTGCGGACGCGTCGTGCCCTTGGGGCGGTGACGGCCCCGGTCCGGATCGCCGACGCGGCCACCGTGCGGCTGCTGCGGCCCGGCGACCGGGTCGACGTCATCGCCGCCGAGGAGACGGTGTCGGGCGGCGATGCCCGGGTGGTCGCGCGCGGGGCCAGGGTGACCAAGGTGCCGGAACCGCTGGAGGGCGCGGGCGACGGAGGAGCACTGGTGATGCTGTCGGTGCCGCGTGCCACGGCCGCCCGGCTCGCCGGTGCGAGCGCCACCGCGCGGTTGGCGGTGACGCTGTGCTGAATCCTCTCCTCCCTTGAGGGAGGGGGTTTCTGACTCAGGCTGCTTCCTGGAGCAGCGCTCCAGGAGGTCTTGCGCCATCAGCACCAGCCGGGTTGAGACCAGCCCGGAGGAGCATCACGCGTGCGGAGTTCTTGTCCCGTGGGGTCACGGTTCCGCATGCGGTGCAGGTGTAGGTGCGGCAGGGGCTGGACCTGGGCGGGGACGACGAACGAGCAGTACCAATGCCCGGGGCTGTCCCGGTACACACGCACCGAGGACGGCCCAGCCGACAGTTCACGCGACCACACCACGGTCACGACGATGCCGCCCGCCAGGTGCGACCGGCCGTCCTTCGGCCTCGGTCAGCATCCTGTCGAGCTGCGTCACCGGCGTGAACGCCGGGCCGCCTCGCAAGAAGCACGTGAACCCGCCCCTCGTTCGAGGGCCCCAGGTGCTCCGTTCGGAGCAGCGTTGGCGTAGGTTGCGGAGCGTTTTGTTCCACAAGCTGCTGGTGCGAGGAGAGACCCCGAGGTGAGCGAGAAGAAGGAACCGAGCCTCTGGGAGGGCTTCAAGGCCTTCCTGATGCGAGGGAACGTCGTCGACCTGGCGGTGGCGGTGGTGATCGGTGCCGCCTTCACCAACATCGTCAATGCCGTGGTGAAGGGGATCATCAATCCCGTCGTCGGAGCCATCGGGACCAAGAACCTCGACCACTACAGCTCATGTCTGAGCTCGACGTGCGAGGGCGAGGAGGGCATCCGGATCCTGTGGGGTTCCGTCCTCGGCGCCACGCTGAGCTTCGTGATCACCGCGGCGGTCGTCTACTTCCTGATGGTCCTGCCCATGGCGAAGTACCTGGCCCGGCTGGAGGCCCGCCGCAAGGCGAAGGAGGGCGCACAGGAGGTCATCGAGGTGACCGAGCTGGAGGTGCTGAAGGAGATCCGGGACGCGCTGGTCGCACAGCGCGGCTCCGGACACGACCGGCAGTAGCGCCCCGGGCGGCCGCCCGGCCGGCTCAGAGGTGGTGGGGCGGCTTCTCGTCGAGGAAGCGCTTGAGGTCGGCCGCGCCACCGCCGGCGTCGGAGCGCTCACCCCAGCCTCGGTCGGTGTCGTCGGAGGACTGCTGGTCGAGCGGGTCGTCGAAGACCAGCGCGGGCTTCGGCGCGCGCGGCTCGGGATCGGGGGCGGTGCTCATGCGTCCAGGGTACGGTCGCGGAGAAATTCCCCGTGCCTTCTGTTGTGCTGGGACTCATGACGTCCAGCCCCACTCCCCCGCCCGTGCCCTCCGGCGCGCCCGGCGCCCGGAACTCCGACGCGTTGTGGAGCAGCGCGCAGCGACTCCGTCGTTGCTCCACCTCAGCGCGCCCGTGGACCCGGGAGCACCGAAATGCCCTGGAGCGTGCCCTGGCGGCCCGCTGGGCATCAAGTCGCCTGGTACTCCAGCTGTAGATGGTGATCTGGCTGCCGCCGGGGTCGGCTATTGCGCGGGGCGCCGCTGCGTGAATCTCAGGTTGTTGCCGTACGGGTCGATGACCTGCAACGTCGGTCCTCCTGGCGCGTCCGGATCGATTCCGGGACGGAGCGGAGCGTTGGGTCGGGCGAGCAATTCCTTGTGCAGCGCGGCCACGTCACGCACCGGGATCCAGACCGTGCTGTTGGGGCTGCCATCGCCGTGGTGCTCGGAGAGGTGCAGCACGGCTGATGATCGCGATACCTGCACATACAGTGGCAGCCCGGGCTCGAACCGGTGTTCCCAGTCCAGGGTGAAGCCCAGGTAGTCGAGGTAGAACGGCAGTGCCTGCGCGACGGACATGACGCGCAGGACCGGCACGCCCGGGCTGATGTCCGGCGCGTCAGGGCTCCCAGCCCTGCTCGCCAGGGCTGCGAGCACATTCCAGTCCTTGGTGCCGAGCTGGTGGGCGATCAGTTCGAGCGCGAGGCTGTGCGGAATCTCGATCCCTGCTGTGGCAAGGTTCTCGCGCAGGAGTCTGGCCAGCTTCTTGGCGTGGTCAGTGGTAGTAGACGTCATCGTGCCCGGCTTTCCACACGGCCCGTCCTGCCGATGCTCGCGTTGTCGGCTGGTGCCGCGTTCAGTGAGCCGAGGCGAGGGCGACCCACGGTGCATTCACCCAACCTCGAAAGGCGCGAGCGGCCGGCTGCACCAGGCCGCTGCCGATGCTATCGGTCGACCTGAGCGGCGCGCCACCACGGCGTCACCGCCGACAAGCGGCGAATCAGACATGACCATACGAAGGCTGTGCTGGGGCGGTTGACCAGCTCGTGGCAGCGATGACGTCGCGTGCGCTTCATGTACACCCACCAGCAGGCCACGCGCAGGGCCGCCCGGGAGGGTGGGTACGCCCGCAGAGCCTGGGTCTGGACAAGACTGGGCGCCATGACAGTTGACGCTCTGACGGATGTCTCCGGCCTGCGGGTGGGGCACGCGACACGCGCCGGTGACGGTTGGCTCACCGGCACCACGGTGGTGCTGGCCCCGGAGGGCGGGGCGGTGGCCGCCGTGGACGTGCGGGGCGGTGGCCCGGGCACCAAGGAGACGGACGCCCTCGACCCGCGCAACGTGGTGCGGAAGGTCGGGGCGATCGTGCTGACCGGCGGCAGCGCCTACGGGCTCGACGCGGCTTCGGGGGTGATGGCCTGGCTGGAGGAACAGGGGCGCGGGATCCGTGTCGGGGCGGACCCGGCGCATGTCGTGCCGGTGGTGCCCGCCGCCTGTGTCTTCGACCTGGGGCGGGGCGGCGACTTCCAGGCCCGGCCGGACGCGGCCACCGGCCGTGCGGCGGTCGAGGCGGCCGCGGCGAGCGAGCTCGGCGCACCGGTGCCCGAGGGATGTGTGGGCGCCGGCACGGGGGCGGTGGCCGGGGTGGTCAAGGGCGGCGTCGGCGGCGCGAGCACCGTGCTCGGCTCGGGGATCACGGTGGCCGCGCTGGTGGTGGCCAACGCGGCGGGGTCGGTGCTGGATCCGGAGACGGGGGTGCTGTACGGGGAGTTGTTCCAGGGGCGGGTGGAGTACCCGGAGGCGCGGGTGCACGAGGCCGCGCGCCGGCACCTCGCCGAGACGGCCGCGCGGAACGCGCCTCCGCCGCTCAACACCACGCTCGCGGTGGTCGCCACGGACGCGGGTCTGTCGAAGGCGCAGGCGCAGAAGCTGGCCGGTACGGCACACGACGGCATCGCCCGCGCGGTGCGGCCGGTGCACCTCCTCAACGACGGGGACACGGTGTTCGCGCTGGCGACCGGGGACCGCGCCCTGGACGCCGCGAACCCGCTCGCCCTCAACGAGATCCTCGCGGCCGGCGCGGACGTCGTGACCCGGGCGATCGTGCGGGCCGTGCGCGCTGCGGAGCCGGTCGACGGTCCGGGCGGGGCGTGGCCGTCGTACGGGCAGTTGTACGCGGGCCGCTGAGCGGACGGGCACCGCACAGCGACGCCGGACATTGTCCCGTCCCTGTAACGGTGATGTCGCTCATGGCGGTCGGACGCAACCCGACCGGCCGCCCGGCCCCTCTTCTCCCACGTACTGGAGCGGACCACGCACATCACTCGAACTGGGAGCAGCCCGTGACAACGCCGGACATTGCAGCGCGGCGCAAACTGGGGGCATGTGCCGCCCTGATGGTCGGCGCCCTGACGCTCACCGCCTGCGGTGGCAGCGCCAACGCCAAGGACGACGCCAAGGGTGGCGACGACTCGGCGAAGACGTCCGTCGCGAAGATCGCCATCTCGGCGAAGGACGGTTCGACCGACGCCTCCATCAACTCGACCGGCGTGAAGGTCAGCGACGGGAAGCTGACCGACGTGAAGATGACGGTGGCGGGCAGCGATCAGGCCGTACCGGGCTCGATCTCCTCCGACGGCAAGGCCTGGAAGCCGAAGGAGCAGCTGGAGCGCGGCACCAAGTACCAGATATCGGCGACCGCCAAGGACACGAAGGGCCGTACGGCGGCCGCGAACTCCATCTTCACGACGGTCACCACGGCGAACAGCTTCATCGGGACGTACACGCCGGACAACGGCACCACGGTCGGTGTGGGCATGCCGGTGTCGTTCAACTTCGACAAGGCCATCACGAACCGCAGGGACGTGCAGTCACACATCACGGTCACGTCCAGCAGCGGGCAGAAGGTCGTCGGGCACTGGTTCGGCTCGCAGCGGCTCGACTTCCGGCCCGAGGAGTACTGGAAGGCCGGCTCCAAGGTCACGATGAAGATCGACCTGGACGGGGTCGAGGGCACGAACGGCGTCTACGGCGTGCAGAAGAAGACGGTCACCTTCACCGTCGGGCGCTCGCAGGTCTCCACGGTCGACGTCAACACGCAGACCATGACGGTCGTGCGGGACGGCAAGACCGTCAAGACGATCCCGATCTCGGCGGGCAGCCCGCAGCACACCACGTACAACGGGCAGATGGTGATCTCCGAGAAGTTCGTGCAGACCCGGATGAACAGCCGGACGGTCGGGCTCGGCGGTGAGTACGACATCCCGGACGTGCCGCACGCGATGCGCCTGACGACGTCCGGCACGTTCATCCACGGCAACTACTGGTACAACAAGGGCAATCCCCCCTTCGGCCGCCAGGGCACCAGCCACGGCTGCGTCGGCCTGGCGGACGTCCAGGGCGCCGGGGGCAGCACGCCCGCCAAGTGGTTCTACGACAACTCGCTCATCGGGGACGTGGTGGTCGTCAAGAACTCCCCCGACAAGACGGTGGCGCCGGACAACGGGCTCAACGGCTGGAACATGGCGTGGAGCCAGTGGGTCGCGGGCAGCGCCTCGTAAAGCGGATGAACGGCCTCCCCGTCTGGGGCCTTTGACGGACCGACCGGGCCACGCGGGAACTTTTCGCGCGGCCCGCGCGTTTTCCTGGACGTACGTTTTCTCGGTTCCCGGACATGATGTCCGACCGAGGGGCTACCGTATGCACCCACAAGGTGACATGCAGCAACGCCGGGAGAAACCTTGAGCGTTCCGTACGAGACGGCAGCGTACGAACCCCACGACTCGCCCGAGTCTCCGGAGGAGCACCTCGCGCGACTCCTCGGCCGCGCCCTGAACTCCTTCGAGCTGCCGGACGAGACGATAAGGCGGCTGGACTGCGCGCTGGCGCACGACGGTTCACTGCACTCCGCACACCACAGCGCGGGCCTGCACCGGGAGACGTACCGGCACACCTGGCTGCTCGCCGACGGTTCGGCGCTCACGCTCTGGGAGCTCGTCCACAACACGGCCCCGGGCAGCGAGCCACAGCACGAGGTGTACGTCGACGAGGAGGAACTGCGCGCCGCCACCTCGCGTCTGCCGCTGCCGCCGGACGCGCCTGACTTCGAACTGCCGGTGACGGTGCAGCTCTCCCCGGTCCCCGCGCCCCGGCACGCCTACGCAGGGGACAACTCGGCGGACCACGCGCGGCGTTTACTGCGCCGCGCGGAGAACGCGGACCGGCCGGGCGACGACACGGCGGCCCTGCTGGCCACGGCGTCCGGTCACCAGATCACCCAGGCCTTCGGCCGCCCGTGCCGCGCGGGCCGGGCAAGGCTGGGCTACTCACTCTACGAGCACGCGTTCCTGCTGCGCGACGGCGCGGAGGTCTCCCTCTGGGAGGTGGAGCACACGGCGACGCCGGACGGGCGGCACATGTGCGAGGTGTACGCCAGCGAGGACGCGGCACGCGAGGCGATGGAGCGGCGGGCGGCGCAGCTCTCCTGACCCCCCCCCGGCTGTCCTGCTTGAGTTCTAGCGATCGTCGCAACACCCCAGCTCAAGGGGTGCGATGTTCGAGATCCGCAAGACACG